>JAJCYJ010000500.1 GCA_029262975.1 Saprospiraceae bacterium | reverse complement strand
ACCCACCGACACTTCCTTCATTGAGTGAAACAACATCGGTCCGCCAATTTTGATTTTCAAAATACTTGGTGTACATACGATAAAGGTCTCCAGCAAATATACTGGCTTCGTCTCCACCTGCACCAGAACGAATTTCAAATACAACGTTTAATGAGTCTTCCGGTTCTTTTGGAATAAGGAGCACCTTGATTTTTTCTTCTAGAATTTCTTTTTTTGGTTCCAGTATATCTAACTCTTCCTTGGCCATGGTCTGCATATCTGAATCGCTGTCGTTTAGCATTTCTTTGGCCGTACTAATATTTGAAAGAAGAGATTTATATGACATGTAAACATCAACGACGGTCTGTAGTTGTTTGTATTCTTTATTGAGGGCGCTGTATTTTTTCATGTCCGAAACCGTTTCCGGGTCGGATAATTTTTCTTCAACGCTCAGGAAGTGATTATAAATGGATTCAAGTTTATCTATCATATATATCTTGTTGCTTTCGCAAAATTACATTGGAACTTAACAGGAGGCGAAGGTATGGAATTAAGGGCAATTAGATTACCCGAATACGATCCTTTATCAGTTGAATAAAATCAGATGAAACGGAAGGACGAGTTACATTGTTTTTAATAAAGTTTCTGAAGTTTTTTTCTTTATTAAATATTTTAGAACATCGAGGGTCGATGTCTACTTTATGAAGGAGTTCTTGTTTTTCATTTTCACCAAGGGCATTATCAAAATATAGATTAACCTGGTCTTGAATTTCATTAACGTTATGTAGATTTCCCATTGTATTAATTTTTTTACAAGTTCTTCAGCGATACAAATAAGTTAATGGCGTTGTATATACAATTATAGCCATTCAAATGGTAATAATCAATAAATATTTTTATTCTTCTTCATTTTTAGAACTTTCACTTTCCGAGGGTTTCAGGCCTCGCTTGTCTTCATATCCAAGTTTATTTGCGTAAGCTTTAAGTTTTTCTTTCAGCATGTTACGCGCACGAAACAATCTCGATCGTACTGTTCCGATTGGAACATCAATAATTTTTGAAATTTCTTCATATGTGAATCCTTCGATATCACATAATAAAACCACAGTTCTAAAGTCTATGGGAAGGGCATTAATAGCGATAGTTACTTCATCGCCCATCATACTATCAAAGATTTCTTCCCTCAAATCCAGATAACCAGGTAATTTACTGTCATCACTATCGTGATAATTGACAATATCTTCAAAATCTACCCGGGTTGGCTGCTTACTTCGCTTTCGATAATGGTTGATGTAAGCGTTCTTCAAGATTTTAAACAACCAAGCTTTCGCATTAGTTCCTTGAATATATCGATCTAAAAATCGATGTGCCTTCATGTAGGTTTCCTGAACCAGATCATTGGCATCATCTTCATCATAAGTTAGATGAAAAGCAAAGGTTTTTAACGCATCAATATGCGGTAAAAGTTCTTTTTCAAATATTCCGTGGTTTTTATCGGACACAAAGCAAGTTTTGGAATTGACAAACATACATAAATTTCTATTGAAATAGTTTGGACATTAATGAATTGCATACACTGATTTTTTTGGTAACCAGCAGCTGTTTTTTCAATTTTAAAAGAATCATCTTCATTATTATTTATAAGAATTGATATAAATTGAAATATTTTACGTCTCATTTATGCTTTTATAAAGAGAGTATTAATTTCGTGACTTAATTAAATGACTAATGGGAAGAGCATTTGAATATAGAAAAGCAACAAAATTTGCCAGATGGGATAAAATGGCAAAACAGTTTTCAAAGGCGAGTAAGCACATTACGATAGCTGTTAAACAAGGCGGACCAGATCCAGATACGAATGTAGCACTAAGACGAGCCATTCAAAATGCCAAATCGGTTCAAATGCCCAAGGATAAAGTTGAAAACGCACTTAAAAAGGCAGGAGATACAGATACCTCGGATTATGAAGAGCTGGTTTATGAAGGGATGGGCCCTCACGGCATAGCGATGGTAGTAGAAACAGCAACGAATAATGGACAGCGAACGGTGGCTAATGTTAGATCATATTTCAGAAAAAAGGGTGGATCATTGGGCACTCAAGGAATGCATGACTTTTTGTTTGATAGAAAAGGCGTTTTTTATGTGTTGTGCGAAGATGTCGAAGATTGTGACGAACTGGAACTTGAGATGATTGATTACGGATTGGAGAGCATTGAGAAAGACGAAATTGAAGAGAAAGAATACTATAAACTATACGTAGCTTTTGAAGATTTTGGAAAACTTCAGGAGGCACTTGAAAAGAACGATGTTAAGGTTGATAAATCTGAACTTGAAAGAATTCCAACAATCACAAAAGAATTATCTGAAGAACAAGTGGACGATGTTCTTGCACTGATTGATTTAATGGAAGAAGATGATGATGTAACCAATGTATTTCATAATCTGGAATAAATCTTAATTCGATATATAATTGGCTAAAAGCTGGAATTCTGGTATATAGGCTTTAAAAACACTGCCATCCAAAAGACGTTTCATCGAGTAATATCCAGCCATTTTTCCAATCGGAGTGGCTAATGGACACCATGAGGAATATTGATGAACCTGGTCCGGTTTTATGATAGGCTGAACACCGATAACACCTGCACCTTCTACTTCTTTTACACCCATGTTGGCAT
>JAJCYJ010000499.1 GCA_029262975.1 Saprospiraceae bacterium | reverse complement strand
ACTGTATTTTGCCTGGAGCGCCTTTCTGAGCGCATTCAATTGTGCTAACCTAACCAATAGTTCCTGTCTTTCAAATGGTTTCGTGAGATAGGCATCTGCACCATGCTCCAATCCTGACAAGCGGTCTTCAAATTCTACTTTAGCCGTTAAGAGCACGATAGGAATATGATTCGTCAACTCATCCTGCTTTAAAATTCTGCATAATTCAATTCCATCAATTCCAGGCATCATGACATCAGAAATGATCAGGTCGGGCACGAGTTGAAGTGCCTTACTTTTTCCATTGGTTCCATCATGCGCCAACTCAATGATGTATTGGTCTTCCAATAACGAAACCAGGTAATTCATCACATCCTTGTTGTCCTCGACTATGAGGAGGATCGGTTTGTCTTTTTGGTCCAATACAAACGGCCGGGAACCCATATTGGGTTGAGCTATAACGATACCTGAGGCAACCTCTTCTATGGGTACTATTGGCCTGGAACGAGAGACAGGAAGCGAAATTTTGAATTCAGATCCTGCTCCCAATCTGCTTTTTACGTCGATTTTGCCATCGAAAAGAACCACCAGTTCCTTAACAAGGGCTAATCCAACACCCGTTCCACTAATTTTTTGAGCAGGTCCGGTTTCGACGCGATGAAAGCGATCAAAAATGTACGGTAGATCCGACTTGTCAATTCCATAACCAGTGTCGGAGATTTGAATGTTTGCCACAGACCTTCCATTACATGAATCAACCGAAAATTCTAATTGCACTACTCCATCTTCAGGTGTGAATTTGATGGCATTAGATAATAAATTGGTAACAATTGTTTCAATTTTTGATTGATCAAGATCCATTGGAAATTCAGCGAGGTCAGACGCAAACTTCAAGTTTATTTTACTACTCTCGGCCAAAGGCTTCATGGATACAACTTTTTGCTGAAGCAATAAAACCATGTCTTTTTGAAAATAATTGATTTGCATATCCTTACTTTCCAACTTGGCCAGGTCTAGCATCTGATTGATTAAATGAAGAAGATCTTTACTATTCCTCTCGATCGCGTCCATTCCTTCTTTCAATTTTGAAGAACCTTTCCCGAGCTGTTCGCGTACCAGTTCGTTTACACCTTGTATCACCGTCAGTGGAGTTCGGAATTCGTGTGTAATATTGGTCAACAACTTTGTCTTGTATGCATCAAGCTCTTTGAGTCGTGACGCCTCTTGTTCTTCATCTCTTAGCTCTCTGAATCGAACTCCCAGTCCCAATGAAAAACATATTATTTCGCCAGTCAGTCCGATTTCTGTCATCAACGTCCAGATGCCGCGTTCATTGATGATGGATATAGAATTGAGAAGAACAGCCATAAAAAGGAAAAGAGTACCGGCTATGATATAGTATGCTTTTTTTTCTCTTGTCCGAAATACGGGAACAAGAAATGCCAGTATGAATAAGTACTGAGCAACTATAAATGTTGCCGCTATTTTATCAGCAATCGGTTCATTAAAAGTGGCGTAGTAAAAAATAGTAATGGCCACAAAAAAAATGACCTTAATACCTATTATTTTGAGGAATAACCGATCCCACTTTGGCCATTTTTTCCTTAGATCAAAATAGTACCGAATAAACTGAAAATACCCAATGTCCATTAATGCCAGTCCTATATAATCCAATAGTTGAACCAGGTATGGCCGATCACGAACAAACCATAAGTCGTCTGAAACCCCAAAAAAATCAAGTGTAAAAATGAAAATACCCAGGATGAATAGTCCATGATATAAAAATGCGAGGTACCGGGTACTCCAAAAGACAATCATGTTAAAAACAATCATCGTCAGAATGAAGCCCAGAAACAACCAGTCCCTTCTGTTATCCAAAATATAGTTCAAGGATTGATAGAAATCGTATTTTCTTAATTGGATATCTATATCAAGAGGATGCATGTCTTGCTTTTCGTATTTGATATAAAATGTGATATCGTTTGTGGATGCAAAACGTACGTTTATTCGTTGCACCTTATTACCAAATTTCAGGCGCTTTTCTGATGATGGGTAAAGTCCCCCCGTCTTATCCTGGAATAGAATATCACCCTGGGCATTTACCAGGTATATCGTAGCCATATCAGGTTTGCCGATAAAAAGTTTCCAATTGTCAAAAGTGATATCAATATCCTCGGCAAATCTTAATTGAAGTTTGAGCCAATATGACCAATTTGGATTGAGAGATGACTGATCCGGAATTGGAAAAAATGAAACCGATTCAGGATTATTAATGATATGACGGATCGTCAGTTGATCATTTGGATCTTCGACAATCATTAAACATGCATTCAGATTATATTCATCTTGAATGGCACGAATGGTGTAGACATTGTCGGGAGACGGGCATTGGGCCTGGGCCAGACCATTGGTCATGATACTCATCACCAGTAATAAATGGTGGAAGTATCTTACAAAATAAGTTGATGCGCAGTTTGCCATTATTTCTGAACATAAGGTACGAATTCTAGAAGATTAGCTTTGAAAGTTGAGGACGTATTATACTGGAGGTAATGGGTTTTACTTATTAAGAGGACTACTGATATTCCTGCATTCAGATCAATGGACAGCAAAATATTTTCAAATCACGATGTTGGATCTTGTTACTTATAAAGGTCTTTAGAAGGAGCTGCCAATACTAATACCGACAAGACCCAGAGAGCCTGCAGTCACTCTTAAAATAAGGCCGCCTTCCGGTTTTTGATAGCGATATCCGACTTCAAAAATAGGCACCATACTATCAAGTTCACCATTACAGAAAAAAGATTTGTTCCTCTGTTTATCGGAGGAATTGATAAACATGCCCGTATTAATTTCCAGATGTGAATTCTTTCTTCCGGTTAGAAAAGTCAGTCCGGCAACAACGCCTTTTGCATTTATGTTGTCACCACAGAATAATGGTACTACTGATACTCCAGCTACTCCGACTCTTCCCAATACATGGAATCTGTTGGATGGAGTACGGGCTAATTTAAACTCTACATTGGCTGAAATAGAGTTTATCAAGCCAACACCTCCATGTAGATAAATGCCCACATTACTTCTTTTAGGGGGTTCTGAAAATTGCCCAAGAAGGTTACAGATACTGATAAGAAATACCACAGTAAGTAAGGATAAGTTTTTCATAATTTCTTTTTAATGATTTTCAATGAATGATCGCTTCAAAGATTATGTGGCTCCACCTGGATCATGATGTTCATTGTAACATAGATCTGGATATTTGTAACAATTGCTGTAAATAGAAGATGGAGGCCTATGTAGTTATGTGACGTAAAGCGTATCAGTCCTTATCAGCACACACTACTTAATAGGGAAATGAAATTGATGGCTCATGCTTAAATGAGCAAAGAGGTATGATTTCGAACTTTTGAGCCTTTTGTGATCATTCCAGGTGCTTTGCTGGTAAAATATTACAATTGAGCCTGGTTGAAACACCCGATACTTATATGAGGTATATTATTTTAATCCTTTGATGCAGCTATCCTGTCTAAAAACTAAAAAAATACATTTGTTTTATTCTTTGCTGTGCGGGTATTTCCTCACTTTCGGTATTTCCTTCTCAATATATTCTTTGGACTAATAATTTAATCATGGAATTAGACATCAGAAACTTATCTAAGACATATCCAAACGGTGTCCGTGCACTTCATAATGTGAACTTGAAAATTCCTCAGGGAATGTTTGGTTTACTCGGACCAAATGGAGCCGGGAAATCCACTTTAATGAGAACAATTGCAACCTTGCAAGAGCCCGATAATGGGAGTATTACCCTCGGTGATATTGATGTGCTGACTCAAAAAGAAGACGTCCGCAAAATCTTGGGGTATCTCCCTCAGGAGTTTGGAGTTTATCCAAGAGTTGGTGCGGAGACACTACTTGATCACCTCGCAGTATTAAAAGGAATCACAGATCGAAAAGAAAGAAAAGATGTGGTGCACGCCCTGCTTCATAAAACTAATCTCTATGATCATAGAAAGAAAAACTAAGGAGGGTTTTCAGGTGGAATGAAACAACGATTTGGTATTGCACAAGCTCTACTAGCCAATCCTCAATTAATAATTGTAGATGAACCTACTGCAGGTCTTGACCCAGCTGAAAGAAACAGATTTCTCAATTTGTTAAGTGATATTGGAGAAAATACAATTGTAATTCTCTCTACACACATTGTGGATGACGTCAAAGAATTGTGTACTAATATGGCTGTAATCAATGAAGGTGAGGTGCTGCTTACTGGCACACCCACTGAAGCATTAGAAAGGATCAAAGGAAAGATATGGCGGCGAGAAGTGAGCAAAGAAGAACTAGATCAATTTGATGCATCACACAATATTATTTCAAAAAGAAGGAGTGCCGGCAAACCAGTAATTCATGTACTGAGTGACAATCAACCTGGTGATGGTTTTACAGCAATTACGCCAGATTTAGAAGATGTTTATTTCGCGGAGCTTTTTGGTAAGAAAGAAGCGGTACTAAATTAGATAGTTATGTGGGAGATATTCAGATTCGAATTAAAATATAGACTCAAGC
>JAJCYJ010000498.1 GCA_029262975.1 Saprospiraceae bacterium | reverse complement strand
GGGGAGGAGCTTTCAATACATACTTCTTTATAGATCAAAAGGAAGACCTTGTCGCTGTTTTGATGACCCAAAGTTGGCCTTATACAGGCTTGTATGCTAATAAATTGAGACAGTTTGTTTATTCTGCTATTGCGGATTAGCAGAAGTGATATTCAGAAGTAAGCAACTGCTGCGAAGTGATGTGGATTGCATGATCTCTTCGAGATCAAACAGATAAAATTTATATTTTGGCATTGTAAAATGTGAAATTATACTTTGTACAAATGAATATTTTTCGCTATTCAAGATAAATTTCATTTTGTCATCACGTTCACTATTATTTCAAATATTTTGGATTAAATGACCTCGGAGAGGTCATATGTTTGGTGAATGTCAATTACAATGATATATCCCCGACTTCGGAGAAGTCGTATGTTCAATTCTGGTCATTTGTGAAGAATTCAAAGAGAAGATTTTATCAATTTAGATATTAAATTGATTCATTATTTTCATGATTTATTCTAAATCGATAAATCGCGATGATGTTCATTGACGAGGGGGTAAGAAACATTCGACTTCTCGATCCGATGCTATAGTTTTATACGGCGGAGTCCGAAGTCGTGTGATTCGATTATGGGACATGATTCTACAAACATTTGACCTCTCGATCCGACGCCAGAGCTTTTACCAACGGAGTCCGAGGTCTACACAATTGACATCACTTCATGTGAGATTGAATACAATTGAATAAAAAGGTGATTTTCAATATTCAAGTTTGTCACTTTTCGGGATAAAAAAGCAATCTCTGATACTATGTAGTAATGAGAATTTTATAATTAAAATTTCACATTAACTATCTTTTTTATTAAATAGAAACGAAGTGTATGAAGGCGTCGGCCCTTGTACAATGACGAAATGAGGGAATGAGTCAATGCTATAGTGAGTGAAGCTGCAAGCCTGAGATGGATGCATCATGAATCAAAAATCTTACTTCTAAGAGAGCGCTGGAGGCAAGAGCTAATCCTCCGACCTGCGGCCACCTCCTTAAAAGGAGGACCAATAAGAATGCAGCATGCAATGGTCCCATTTTTTAAAGGGGGTGCCGAAGGTGGGGGATTCCTTTCGATTTCTTTGGTTACTCTGACAATTCTTTTGTAAATCTCCTATAAATGAGTTCTTAATTCGGATTTTCAATTTAGAAAGATTCCTTCTAATTCAGAGCTGCAATCAAGAGCAAATCCTCCGGCCTGCGGCCACCTCCTTTACGAAGGAGGACATTTCGATTTTGCAGAACTATAGGCACCTATGTACTTAAGAACATTTCGAAACTCTTTTCGAATAAGCAACAAACAACTTGTTTATTTCAATTATCTACTGACGAAGGCAAAGCCATATCAGCATTCTTATATGAAGCATTCTTCCTTAATTTTCAATTTTCAATCATCAATTAGATAAACCCTATCCTACATTTCCCAAGGCAATATAAATTATAATAGTAATGATCACAAGGACTGTACTCGCCAGTCTCGTATGTTTCCACGGCTCAATATTGACGGCTCCTACATCTGTAATTTCAAATTTATCTTTTCGTGGATAAAAATGAGAGACGACATGCATAAAGATAACGTTTAGAAGAAATTCCATTCCCCAGATATGTACAAAGTGTATATCTGCTCTTACAACAAAATTTACAACTATGTAGAAAATCAAACCAAAGAAAAGACCTGATTTTGCTCCTATAGATGAAACCTTTGGGAAAAAGAATGCCGCTAAAATGACCGTGGCCATTGGAATAAAAAAGATGCCATTCAACTGCTGAAGCAATTGATAAAGTCCTGCCGGGGCACTTGCTACATATGGTGCCACCACAATTGCAAAAATGGCCAGGACTAGAGATACCAATCTACCTATTCTTACAATCCCTCCATCAGATACTTTTTTATTAATATATCTTTTATAGATGCCCAGACTAAAAATAGTTGCAGCACTATTCAATGCGCTGTTAAATGTACTCAATACGGCACCGACAATTACTGCCACAAAAAAACCTGTAAGCCAAAATGGCAATACTTTTTTAACCAGTTCAGGATATACTGTGTCCTGGCTGTCATAAAGACTATCGCCAAAATAATAAAAGCCGATAATCCCGGGAAGAATAATTATCAAGGGCATTAACAACTTCAAAAGCCCAGTAAGCAGGAGTCCTTTTTGTGCTTCCTTCAAACTAACAGCTCCCAACACTCTTTGTACGATAGATTGATGCATGGTCCAAAAATATACCTGGTTGATGATCATTCCTGTGAATAGAACGCTGAAAGGGAGTATGGCATCCCTGGACCCGGGGCCTACTGAAGATTCGCTACTTATGACGTTAAATTTTTGTGGAGCATGATTGAAAACTTTCACAAGACCCGAGATAACATTACCATCTCCAATGGCATATAAGGCCAGGAGTGGAACTGTGAGTCCTGCAATCAGCAGGCCAAATCCATTAATAGTATCAGTGTAAGCAACCATCTTAAGCCCTCCGTATATAGCGTATATGGCACCGAGAATGCCCACCGTCAATACCGTAATCCATAATCCTTCAGTTTTACTAACGCCAAGAAGATCCGAGATTTCGAAAATGCTTTCTATATTAATGGCGCCTGTGTATAAAACGATAGGCAGTAATGTTGCTACAAAAGAAATAATTAGAAGAAGCGCCACAATCGTTCGCGTTAATCCGTCAAATCTTTTTTCTAAAAATTCCGGAATGGTTGTAAGGCCCATTTTCAAATACCGGGGCACAAAATAAACGGCAGCGAGTACCAACGCAATAGCTGAAGAGGCTTCCCAGGTTATAATAATCGCACCATTGCGATAAGATGATCCATTCATTCCGATCAAATGCTCAGTGGAAATATTGGTCAATAACATAGAACCTGCGATAACTACGCCAGTAAGACTTCTGCCACCGAGGAAAAAGCCGTCTTGCGTGTTTAATTTATCTTTACGTAAGCGCCAGGT
>JAJCYJ010000497.1 GCA_029262975.1 Saprospiraceae bacterium | reverse complement strand
ACGTGCGAAGAAACATATTTCAAATATTTTTCGTAGAAAGATTTGGGTCTTTTGAACTTGAAGATAAATTTTTCAAGGTCTGTTGACAGCAATAAAAGAAGCAACAAAAAAACACCCGTCAGAATACTTAAAAATTGTTGTAGTCCCAACAATGCAAATGCCCCGCCTACTAAAGAAAATAATACCCCGAGAACTATATATGCAGTAATTCTTCCTGTGTTATAGGTAAGCGCATGGGTAATAAGACGGAAGCCATGAAGATCGACACTTCTACTGACACCGAGCACCAATGGCCCACACATGAACATACAATGCAAGCTGCCTAATAACCCAAGTGAAAGAGCAATGTAGCTCATGACTTATATAATTAATACTTCTTCTTTATAATAATCTCTAATTCCGTCATCCCAGCGAATTTTAATGATCCATTTCCCTTTTTTGAATGCTTTAATGGAAAACGAATAATTCGATTGCTCAGGCGATAACATAAATTCGCTCCTGACATCCAAATCTTTGTCTGATGGACGATAAAAAAGTAACTCTCCATTTATCCCATTTAGCCTCTTTCCGAAATTAAAAAGCACCTCTTCCCGTACATCATCGACGATCACCGCCAAGTCCATTTTTAAAGAATTACGATTTTCTGATGCATCAAAATAGAGCTTTTGATATGCTATATCATGTGCATAATAATCTTCGACTACAAGACTGTGATCTATAGATAAGGAAGTAATTATTGCTCCCGCGAGGTAACCCACATAGCAAATAAAAAAGATGATTATTCCGTGTCCCCAATTTAATTTTTTCATGTTTAGTTTTTAGGTCCAAAAAATGTTGTACTAAAAGATGCCATTTCTACGTCTCTATTATAGGCTTTCAACTCTAAATCGCTTTTTCGTCCTGACAACTGATCTTTAGGTATCTTGATAAATAAGGCACCTTCTGTTGTCTTCTGAGATAAAGTATGTGGCGGTTGACCGACAAACTCTATAATTGCATCTCCTCCGTTATCAATTTTAAAATCAACAATAAATTCTTTATCACTCTTATTAATAATCTGATAATTATAAAGGTTACTAATTACCCCTTCTTCATGTTCCTGGTAGAGCATCCCCGGTGTACGAAGCAGAATAACTTCCAGTTCTGAACGACCTATGAATAAAAAACTTTCAAGAACAATTAGTATTAAAAGAACTATTGTATAGGCGATCGAACGCTTATTAATTATATTAAATTTCTTGTTTGTAATACTTGCCAAACTGGCTATTCTAATTAGGCCTTTTGGTCTTTCAACCTTTTCCATCACTTCATCACAGGCGTCCATACAAGCAGTACAATTCACACATTCTAATTGAATACCATCCCGAATATCTATTCCTGTGGGACATACTTTAACACAAAGATTACAATCAATACAATCACCTGTATTATCTTGTACCGGTTGATTCTTTCTAATTTTACCGCGCGGCTCGCCACGGGTAAAATCATATTGTACAGCTAAAGATTGTTCATCAAGAAGTACACCCTGGAGTCGACCATATGGACAAATTGTCGTACATACTTGTTCTCGAAGACTCGCGAAGACGAAGTAAAACGAAAATGAAAATACAACCATGGCTATAAAACCTGACCAATGTTGATTGATAGGTTCACTTATAATTTGTACGACTTGATCAGTACCAATTATATAGGCTAAAAAAGTATTCCCTATCAATACGGCAATCGTGAAAAACAATATTTGCTTCGCACTTTTCTTCATTATTTTCTCAGAAGTCCAATCACTCTTATTCAATCTGATTTGAGCATTGGCATCTCCTTCAATCCAATATTCTATTCGCCTGTATACCATCTCCATAAAGATGGTCTGAGGACACACCCAACCACAAAACACTCTGCCAAAGACTACAGTGAAGAGCGCAATAAACAACATCAGTATGAGCATACCAATTACAAGAAGATGAAAATCCTGAGGTGCAAAGTATACACCAAAAAGGATGAATTCTCCTTCTATAACATTAAACAAAAGGAATGGTCGACCTGAGACCTTTATCCAGGGTGTAACAAAAAGAATGAGCAATAAAATATAAGAAATATATTTTCTGTAGTTATAAAATCTACCTTTTGGTTTTTTAGGATAAACCCATATGCGCTTACCAGATTTATCAACCGTGGAAAGTTGATCTCTAAAAGTCCCTTCGTCATCGATGGCAATCGAATCAATTTCGTTATTTAAGGAGGATTGATCATTATCTATCATAAGGCTTAAAATCGGGTACGAGCACTACTCTTATTGACATTAATCACTTTTTTAATTTTCATAAAGATCTCCTTCTGGCTCTTTAGGATTTGGAGGGCTAGTACCTTTTAAGGTCATTAAATAACTCGCCAGCTGTTGCATACTTTGAGGCCTGAGTTGTGTCTGCCAGGCGATCATACCTTTTTCCGGAATTCCGTATTTTATTGTTTTAAATACATCTGAGATTCCAGGCCCATGAATCCAATAGTCGTCTGTCAAATTGGGCCCTACTCCACCCTCCCCATTGGAACCATGACACGCAACACAATTACGGGTATATAATTCCAATCCAGCCTTCAGATCATTTTCATCAGATAACACAACTACATTATTTTCATTTACAGCATTAGCTACTTCAAATAAATAATCCGCTTTGAGTAAAGCTCCCTCCTGGACTTGAGCGATGTATTCGTTCTCAGAACTCCAATCATTATTTGAAAAATGATAGTAATACAAATAGACAACAGAAAAAATGATACTCCCATACATAATTCCAATCCACCAGGGAGGCAATCGATTATCCAACTCACGAATGCCGTCATAATCATGCCCCATATCAATGCTTGATTCTTTGGCAACGGGAACCATACTTGTCGAGAAATCTATAATCTTCTGCCAGGTAATTTGACTTTCCTTTTTCTTGAAATATGTATCGGCATCCAAGCCTTTTTCTTTCAACAACTTTATATGTTCTAATTCAAGAAGCTTAAGGCTAAGTCTATAAATTGAAATCAGTGCACCAAAAAGGACTATGACGCCTATTACAATTACAATATGATCAAATACATAGTTCCAGACTGTTTTTTCAATTTCTACAGTATTTGAAATTTCCTGTGACAACAATTGACTATATGACCCAAGCATCGCAATTAATAAAATTCCCTGTTTATAAAATACATTGCTCATTGTTCAGAATTAATATTTTCAAAATCATCTTCAAGCGGCAGACCGGCAACATGTCTTAATTGTTCTGAATTTTTTCTAAAAACCAGGACAGCAGCGGTTACAAAAACGAAGAGAAAAGTGAGCAGGGCAAATAGTGCCATCCAATTTATATTGCCTGCTGATTCTAAAATATATTTGTACATAACTTTGGATTAATCAGATTCTACAATTAATGAAGGTTTCGCATCTGTGCCAAGTCGTTGGAGATAAGCTATCAATGCTACAATCTCCTTATTTTCGAGACCTTCATCTGTAATACCATCTCTTCTTAAGCTCTCCACTACCCTGGCTGACTGCTTATCTATTTCCTCGTAAATTCGGTCTTCGTAACCTGGAGGATAAGGAGTACCCAGGGATTTTAAGATGTTGATCTTGGCCCGTGTATAATCAGTATTCAAATCATCATCAATCAAGTGAGGATAAGCAGGCATAATCGAACCCGGAGACATAGAGGTGGGATCAAGCATGTGATTATAGTGCCAGCTATCCGGATATTTACCTCCTACCCTGTGTACATCTGGCCCCGTTCTTTTGGATCCCCATAAATGCGGGCGATCATAAATGAATTCACCGGATTTGGAAAAGTCTCCATATCGCTCCGTTTCAGATCGAAATGGTCGGATCATTTGAGAATGACAAGTGTTACAGCCTTCACGTACATAAATATCTCTTCCTTCCAATTCCAGAGCAGTATAAGCGGTTACATTTTCTATTTTGGGAACATTCTTGTCGATAAACAACATGGGTAATATTTCAATTAATCCTCCTATCAAAACAAGTGTCGTAGCCGCAAGGAGCATTTGGACAGGTCTTCTTTCTATCCAACGATGCCAATACTCACCCTTGTGACTTAGTATTTTTTCTCTTGGTGCTACAGATACCTCTGTATCCACAACTTTTTTGCCCTTGGCCGTTCGATATAAATTGTAAGCCATTAAGAATGCGCCAAGAAGGTAGATAGTGCCTCCTATAGCCCTAATAGCATACATCGGTATTATTTGTGTGACAGTCTCCAGAAAATTGCCATATTCCAAAAATCCCTCAGGAGTAAACTTCTTCCACATCATACTTTGCACCCAGCCAGCCCAATAGAGCGGGATAGTATAAAACATGGTACCAAGAGTAGCAATCCAGAAATGGGTATTAGCCAGAGCTGTAGAGTATAGTTTTGTCCTGTATAGACGGGGAATCAGCCAATAGAGCATACCGAATGTCAGCATGCCATTCCATCCCAAAGTACCAACATGCACATGAGCAACCGTCCAGTCTGTGTAATGACTTATTGCATTAATACTTTTTATAGATAGTAGCGGCCCCTCTAGTGTTGCCATTCCATAAGCCGAAACAGCCACTACAAAAAATTTCAATATTGGGTCAGTTCTAACCCTGTCCCAAGCACCTCTCAACGTCAGAAGACCATTGAGCATCCCTCCCCACGATGGCGCGATGAGCATCACTGAAAAGACTGTCCCAAGACTTTGGGCCCAATCTGGCAGAGAGGTGTATAATAAGTGGTGAGGCCCTGCCCATATGTATATAAATATCAGCCCCCAAAAATGAACGATTGAGAGTTTGTAAGAATAAACCGGACGATTTGCAGCCTTGGGCAGGAAATAATACATCAGCCCCAGATATGGTGTGGTTAGAAAAAATGCCACCGCATTTTGACCATACCACCACTGGACTAGTGCGTCCTGTACGCCCGCAAAAACCGGAATACTTTCAACCATAGACACAGGTATCTCAATACTACGAACAACATGAA
>JAJCYJ010000496.1 GCA_029262975.1 Saprospiraceae bacterium | reverse complement strand
TTTATTTTTTTCATTTTTTGGTTGTTTAGTAGTATTACGATGTATTAATAATATAAAAGTTTCAAGTATATCACAGGTGCCATAGCGTCCTTAGAGCCATCCGGTTTTAAAATACCTCTTATTGTAATGAAGGCTTAAATGATTCGCAAATTGTTAAGAACTACAATGATGCAGGATATTGAAACATACTCGTCTTGTAATCAACTAAAATTACAAATTAATTTCGAAAAATTCTTTCAAAAAAATTCATTTGGTGTTTTTCTAATAAGGCCTTATTCAAAAGTGGAAATTCATGCGATAAAGTCAATGAGTTAAAAAGGATTCATTACCATCCACCTACGCCACCGCCACCGCCACCGCCACCGGAAAATCCTCCGCCACCACTTCCACTTCCACTTTGTGTAGGCTTAGTAGCGGCTGCACTGACGTTTTTAGAAAAGTTGCGGCCAAAATGATTTGAAAAATAGACAGGGCTTGTGCTATTATGCCATTCAGGTCTGTATTGAGCCTTTTCCAGGATATCCTTAAACTTTTCTGACCATTTATGTTCTACACCCAAGGCAAATGCAAAAGGTAGAATTGATTCGAAATGTTCTGGCGTCATTTCTGGAGGATTCAACAAATTAAGACGATCTTTTTCTGTCATCTCGAGATACATTTGGAATCCCTTAATCTTAGAGCGGAGATCTAATTTTTCAGTTGTAGGTTTTCGGATCAAATAACCATAAAGTACGTTTCCAATTATCGCAGCAATCACAAATACTATCAGTGCCTTCAGATTAATCCACGGAGCATATGGGCTATTCATCATTAGAACTGCAGATAAAGCACCGATGATCACAGTGACCAGGATAGGCAACCAGAGCAATCTAGTATTATTTCCTTTACTGAGAAATGCATTATGCTGGACAGCCAGACTCGCCTTGTGTGTGTCATATGTGTTTTCTATAGTCGCATCGTATTTTCCCTTGATACTTACTCGATCATTAAACATAAAAAGAGCAAGAAGTAGAGCTTTTTCTTCCTTGGGCAAATCACCATTACTTTCTTTAAGTTTAACTAAATCATAGTGTTCACTTTTTGATAAAAATCCCTTTTCGACCACCTCCTCTATTTTGATATACCCTTTAATAGCAAGATCTATAATAGAGGAACTAAAACTCTTGCTCTGGTATTTCCCTTTCAAAATATAATTAGTTGAAGCGGCCGAGAGATCATTGGGTGCTTCCCATAAAGGATAAGATGCCGGGGTTGCAGGATCTTGCCCAAATCTCCACCAGGTATAAACGTAATATGGAATCAGAAACAGCAATCCTAAAAGAATGATCATTAATGTGCCAAATCTGGCAAATATCCCGGGCTCGTCAAAAAAACCTTTTTTGAATCCCAAAGCCACAGTAAATCCTTCATTAGGTCTTAGACTCCGTGTAGCCGTGTAGACGATTATATTACCATTCGAAGAAGATGTAAACTCATTGCCTTGATCTCCTTGATAACCGAGGTAGGCAGATTCTTGCACTATAGAGATATCATTTGGTAAAACAATGCTTACAGACGCCTGCTCAACATTAAATCGAATATCATTACCAAGAGCGTTCCAATATATCTCATCATATCCCTCATAGAAAGCAATCTGGTTAGGTACCCTGTACTTGATTTTATATTTATAAACTCCAGGAGACAGAAACACATCCTGACTACCAAGGTAGAGTATAAGATCACCTCCATCTTCAGAAAGATAAGGTTCGGGTTTGCCATCCTTTTCCACCTCTAATATTTCGTATTTGATACCCACTGTTCTGTCATTCAGATAGCGCTGTTTTGGCAGGTTTCGGGTGATTCCTCGTTTTATGACATCTCCCGTGGCAAATACTTCAATATATTCTGTAACAATTATAGAACGGTCCGTTTTTACTTCGATTTCCGTCTTATAATCAAGGATCCGCTCTCCCTGTGAAGAAAGAGTATGCTGAATAAAGAATAAAGAAAGGAATAGAATCAGAATCTCTGATTTCATATTTAAAACTTTACCTCAGGTGATGCTCGCTCCCCTTCTACTTCAATTTCAAAAAATTCTCCCAGGGCAAAATTTCCAGCTCCAGCTATTATGTTGCTTGGGAATGATTCGACCATGATATTATTTTCTCGTACAGTAGCATTATAATACCTTCTGGCTTTTTCTACATCCCCTTCTATCGCTGACAATTCTTGTTGAAGATGAATAAAGTTAGTGTTCGCTTTTAGATCCGGATAAGCTTCACTCAATGCAAAAATATTAGCCAGTGCAGAATTAAGACCCTTTTCAGCTTTTGTCTGGGCCGCTACTCCTTCTGCCGCTAAAGCTGAATTTCTGGCTTTTATGACCTGATTAAGTGTTTCTTTCTCGTGGGAAGCATATCCCTTGACTGTCTCAACAAGATTGGGGATCAGATTGTGCCTTTTCTTTAACTGCACATCGATTCCACTCCATCCTTCCTCCATCATAGAGCGTTTACGAACTAATTTGTTGTAGACACCTACAAAGTATAACATCACAATCACGACGATCGCAATAAGAACCAATATCATTACCATAGTTTATAGTTTTGTACCCGCAAATTACGCATCTTATTGGGTCCAAACCAAGTTGAAATTCATATCTTATACTGATCCTAGTAATTATTAGATGAAATATCCTGAATAGATTCGGTGGGCATCTAAAGTGTCTCCATTCTGATTGGGCTAACTGTTCAAATGAAATCAATAAAAAGAATTCTATAATCAGAAATATTAGGGCAAAGTATTCGGGATAAAGAGGGCATTTCTTACCATATCAGAGACTATCTGGCAGATTTAGAGCTATTGGTATCACTCATTATTTCTCCTTGACACCATATTCATTTATAAATTGAGTAGTGAAACGAACCATATCGTTATTAGCTGAGCTTTCACTTTTGCGAGCAGTTAATCCTTTCGTTAAAGATTTAGTTGGCTTTAGTTGCCCTCTTTTGAGCTTTTTTATATTTGCTTCTACCTCTTTAAGTGACCCTGCCTTTACTAATTTAATTTGATTGGCCATTTCCATTAATTCCTGTTGGTAGTCATTTAGCACTCTGCGAGAGCGAATTCTTGTTGGAGCCAAACTTCGTTTCAAAGTTCCAAGACTTGGTCCTGATGAAGAAAATTTAGGAGTTGGAATATTGCTAAGGCTTCGAATGTTATTTGTAATTAAGTGCTCAAAAGTATTAGCATTCTTATCCCTATTAGTCAAATGATCTTTTATTCCAAATATTTTTCTGGTCGTTGCAATGATGGAGGCATGATCATAGATTTTTGGTTCTATTATTCCAGATTCAATTCTCGGTGAAATGAGCAGGCTAGGAACTCTTGGTCCAAGCATGTTAAACCTGAATTTTTTGTATTTATACTTATCCGGGACATACTTATTCCCCACAGGTGGTTTCATATGGTCATAGAATCCTCCATGTTCATCAAAAGTTACAATGAACAAACATTTTTCCCAAATCTTCTTTTTGTTGATCAACGTTGTATATATCTCATAAAGAAGTTTTTCAGCACCCACAAAATCATCATCTGTCTTAGGATTGTTACCAGGATGCATATCATTGGTATAATCTTTTAGCAATCGAAAATGTCTTGATTCTATAAAGACATAGTTTGCTAACTTTTCTTGAATGACGTCTGTATGAAATCGTTCGATCGGGTTGAACCCCCCATTCTTTTTAAACCAAAGTTTATAAAAGGCCATAGACTGAGCAGGCCCGTCATGATATATGTCCCAGGTATGGTCATTGTCTGCCATCAATTGAAATATAGTTTTGTCTCCGTACAATTTCACCTTGTTATCGACCTTCCCATGGGAAGTCGCTGCATGAGTAAATTGTCTATTTGGCCATGTGGCACCAGGAACGGAACAATGCCATCGATCGCAAAGCGCGAACTCCTGTGCAAGCTTATGAAAAACATTCAGATACTTTCCTCCCGGAGTCGCTGAAGGAAAACACTTCATTATATCTTCAGGCTTATAAAGAGGTGCTTTTTTCTTATGTTTCCTTTTAATCACTTCTTCAAAATTGTGCACAAAACCCATTCTATTAGATGCTCTCAAGTTTTTGTAAGGGTCGTCATTCTTGAAAAAAAGTTGACCCATAACATCTTTATGATCATGCCCTGGGTCAGTGTGAATAGTTGGAACT
>JAJCYJ010000495.1 GCA_029262975.1 Saprospiraceae bacterium | reverse complement strand
TCTACCGCGGAGACGACTACTTCTACTTATTCGATTACAGGTGGAAATAATTCGGTGCGTACGGGAATTCAAGGAACTAACATCGGAAACCCTGATCTTAAATGGGAAGAAACAACTGATCTCAACATTGGTATCGATGCGACACTGGCCAATAATCATGTTAATTTTTCATTAGATGTATATAAGCGAAATACTGAGAACCTTCTTTTAGCAGTGCCTCCATCAACCTTATTAGGGGAAGTAGGCAGTCAATTCAGAAATGTAGGTGAAGTCCAAAATACCGGATTTGATTTATCCCTGGGTTATAATAATAACTTCAGTAATGATCTCACATTTGACATGTCTCTTGTGGTGTCTCGCTATAAGAATGAGGTGATTGCCCTTGATGAATCTATAGGATTTATTTCAGCCGGTGACTTCAGATCTAATCAGTACACAAGGACACAAGCAGGATTTCCAATATCATCATTCTTCGGACTAGAAGTAGATGGTATTTTCCAGTCTCAGGGAGAAGTCGATGCACATGCTGAACAACCGAATAAAGCCGTGGGACGATTCAGATTTAGCGATATCAATGGCGATGGCGTAGTGAATGCTGACGACAGGACTTATCTTGGTGATCCTCACCCGGATTTTACAATGGGATGGAACACCACAATAGGTTATAAGAATTTTGATTTTAATATGTTCTGGCAGGGAAGTTTTGGCAATGAGATTGCCGAATTGACAAGATTGTTTACAGATCTCCAGCAATTTCAGGGTCAGAGAAGTGCAAGAGTATTACAATCATTTGGACGACAAGGAGTTGCTAATGAAAATGCCATCTTGCCGATTTATGGTACCATAACAGCAGAAGAAAATGCGCCCAACAGCTACTATGTTCAGGATGGCTCTTACGTGCGATTAAAGAATGCGGCTATTGGATATACTTTAAGTAAAGATGTAGCCAGGAAAATAGGCATGCAGAAATTACGCGTCTATATTCAGACGAATAACATGTTGACATTTACAGGATATGACGGTGTGGATCCGGAAGTTCAATGGGTAGGCAGAAATGATTTATCCTTAGGATTAGATGGTGGATTTTACCCGGTACCTAAGTCAATTACTTTCGGGATAACTGCAGAATTTTAAAATAAAATTGATAAACTTTTCAGAATGAAAAATATATATAAATACCTAATCATATTCGTCTTCGGCATCGGCATATTCATTGCTTCTTGTTCTGATGAATTTTTGGAAATTACACCTTTTGGCACTCTTAATGAATCCGTATTAGGCAATACCGCTGGTCTCGATGGTTTGTTGATTGCAGCTTATGCTGAACTCGATGGATGGGCTGGATGGAATACCGGACCTGTGTGGGATGCTGTCGGCACCCATTGGGTCATGAGTGACGTGGCATCCGATGATGCGTATAAAGGCACAGATGCAGGAGATCAACCGCCCATGAATCCTGTCGAACGTAACGAGCATGATGCGGCTAACAGGGTAGTGCTTACTAACTGGTTGGCCTGGTATGATGGCATTGCGCGGTCTAACGATGTTATCAAAGTGGCGAATAAAGCTGAAGGATTGGACGCCAATGCTATCGCGCAATATATAGCTGAAGCGAGATTTTTAAGAGGACATTATCACTTTCAGTTGGTAAGAATATTTGGCGCCCAGGTACCTTATGTTGATGAAAGTGCGCCTACTGATGGAATTATTCCAAATGATCGCCAGATTTGGGCCGATATCGAAGGTGATTTTGTTGCAGCTGCTGCTGCGCTACCGAGTTCTCAGAATGAAGTAGGTCGTGCAACAAGTTGGGCGGCAAAAGCTTCCCTCGCCAGGGTTAAACTGTATCAAAAGGATTATTCAGGATCTTTGAGTTTGCTCAATGAGATCATAGGCAGTGGTCAATTCAGTTTGCTGCCAAATTTTGGTGATTTACATGGCACAGCCGGTAATAATGGACCTCACTCCATATTTCAGATACAAATGTCTGTTAATGACGGCGTTCCTGATGGTGAAAATGGAAACTATGGGGAAGTATTGAATAACCCCCATAATGGAGTAGCAGCTGGTGGTTGCTGCGGATTCTTCCAACCTTCTCATAACCTTGTCAATGCATTCAAGACCGCCAATGGATTGCCAATAGCCAACTTCAATGATGTTGATTTAGGTAATGACCAGGGATGTTTCAGTGCGCTGGCTGATTGTTGTACTGAATCCGGAGGAGCATGCACTGTAGCTTATTCCGTAGATCCACATCCGGTTGATCCGAGACTGGATCATACTGTTGGGCGTAAGGGCATTCCTTATTTGGACTGGGGACTGCATACGGGCGTTAACTATGTACGTGACCAGGCTTATGGTGGACCTTTTAGTCCTAAAAAGAGAGTTTTCAAACTTGCCGAGCAAGGTACAAACTCTATAAATGGTCATGGTTGGGGAGCTAACGGAGCCACAGCAATTAACTATAACATCGTAAGATATGCTGATGTATTATTGATGGCAGCAGAATGTGAAATTGAATCCGGTAGTGTTTCTAGAGGAGTAGACTTGATCAACCAGGTAAGAAGCAGGATTAAAGACAATCCTGATCAATGGGTGAAGTTTAGTGATGGTTCTAATGCTGCCAATTATGAAATCGAACTATACGGGGCACTTGGACAAAGTGAAGCAAGAGATGCTCTTCGATTCGAAAGAAGATTAGAATTTGGTATGGAAGGGCACAGGTTATTTGATTTGAATAGATGGGGAATCACACCCCAGGTGATGAATGATTATTATGCCAAAGAAAGCATGCCGGGCAAGAGAAATTATTTAATAGGTGCGAGCTTCGCAGCTCATCGGATTCTAAATCCTATTCCACAGCAAGCTATTGACAGAAGTGTGGGTACTTTAACACAGAATCCAGGCTACTAATACTTTGACATAAAAGATTTAAAAATCAGGTTTTCGATCGGAGACCTGATTTTTTAATTTATAGACAAGTGGGCGAAATCATATTATGACTTTAAGATCATATGAAGTATTATTGCAGGGATGAACACTGATAGGATCTTCCTTCATCATGACTCGCATCTAAATTAGAAAATGAATATATCTCCAAAATTTAAACATGGTATTTTGCTCCTCATTTTTGGATCATGTCTAACTAGTTGTAGTGAATCTGAAACGTTATTTTCTGAAATGAACGGGAAGAAGATGGGTGTTCATTTCACTAATTCAGTTCACCAAGACGAGATCTTTAATATTCTCTCATTTGAACTACTCTTCAACGGAGGGGGCGTCGCGATTGACGATTTTAATAATGATGGATTACAGGATTTATTTTTTACAGGCAACATAGTAGACAACAAATTATTTATAAACAAGGGCAATTTACAATTTCAAGACATATCTGAACGTGCCGGAATAAACGGGAAAGGAAAGTGGTCCAGCGGTGTGACAACGGTTGATATTAATGGCGATGGGTTGAAGGATATATATGTATGCGCTACACTATCAGGTCAATCTGTAAGTCGCAAGAATATGCTATTCATCAATAAGGGACTGGATGAAGATGGATATCCAAAGTTTGAAGACGAAGCTGGACATTATGGTATCGATGATGACGGTCACTCAACACAAGCAGTTTTTTTTGATTACGACCACGACAATGACCTTGATCTCTACATTTTGACTGATCAATTGGAAGTCAGATCTCCTAATAAATTCTATTTTAAAAGATTAGACGGTTCTGCACCAAACACGGATCGATTTTATCGTAATAATGGCGATCACTCTTTTTCTAATTATTCAAAAGAGGCAGGTGTTCAAATTGAGGGATACGGATTAGGAGTTCATGTTTTTGATGTTAATGAAGATGGATGGTTGGATATATATGTTGCCAATGACTATCTGACAAATGACATACTTTATGTAAATAATGGAGATGGCACATTTTCAAATCAAATCAGTAAATATATTAAGCATCAATCCCATTCGTCTATGGGATGTGATATTGCGGATATTAATAACGATGGCAGGCCAGATATTCTGACACTTGAAATGCTGCCACTTGATATGAAAAGGATGAAGCGCATGTGGTCTTCAGGACAATATAGTAAAACTGTAAATAATGAAAAATTGGGTTATGATTTTCAATACATGCGCAATATGTTTCAGGTCAATGAGGGTATGGATGAGCAAGGAAATTTGAAATTTTCAGATCTATCATTCTATTCAGGAATAGAGGCTTCAGAATGGAGTTGGGCTGCTTTGTTTAATGACTATGATGCTGATGGAGATAAGGACTTATTTATATCTAATGGCATCGCTAAGGATATGACTGATTTGGACTTCGTGGCATTCAAAGCTCAATCTTCCATGGCGATGAATCGAAGTGCTATTTTAGAGGCTTTGCCCGAACATAAAGTTCCTAATTTCTTTTTTGAAAATACCGGAGAATTAAAATTTGGTGATATGTCTCATGCGTGGGGCATCAGAAAAGGGACTTTCTCTAATGGTGCCGCTTATGGCGATCTTGACAACGACGGGGACCTGGATTTGGTTGTCAATAATATCAATGACAATGCTACTTTTCTAATTAATAATTCCAGGGATATCAATTTTCTAAAAGTCGAACTTCAAGATAAATTTTCAGGGGCTAAGTCATTAGGTGCGAAAGTAGATGTATTTATTGCGGACACAATTTTGAGCGCTTCATTTATGCCGGTTCGTGGTTATATATCTTCTATGCAGCCTATGTTGTATTTTGGTCTGGGTCATGCCAAACGGATAGACTCATTGATTATAAAATGGGCGGATGGAACATTTCAACAATTGAAAGATATAACCATTAATGATGTCTTAAAAATCGATTATAACCCTACGAAAACAATTGACAGAAAGTCTGACCATGATTACGTTTTTATTGACGAATCGGATCAATTAGAATACAGACAATTTGAGTCCAGGTTTATTGATTTTAATATACAACCTTTACTGCCACGACAATACAGCATGATGGGCCCTTCCGTTGCTGCGGGTGACATAGATGGTAATGGTGAAGTTGATTTTGTTGTCGGGGGGTCGCTTAAGGAGACTACTTCCATTTTTTATTCTATAAATGGCAATTTTGAACTGCAACCAATTGAGCTTCATGATCCTTTACTTGAGCATGAAGATACCGGGACACTTCTATTCGATGCTGACAACGATGACGATCTGGATTTATATGTAGTCAGTGGAGGCAATGAAATTGATGCGAATACAGCCGGCTACACTGATCGATTCTATTTAAATAAAGGAGATGGAACTTTCATTCGTCAAAATAATAGTATTCCAAGTCTTGTTACAAGTGGCTCGTGTGTAAAAGGA
The DNA here is from genome assembly GCA_029262975.1 of Saprospiraceae bacterium. GTDB lineage: Bacteria > Bacteroidota > Bacteroidia > Chitinophagales > Saprospiraceae > JAJRXG01. The sequence goes on along the minus strand of JAJCYJ010000495.1, from coordinate 3,230 downwards.
GCAGATTTTGACAAAGACGGTGATATTGATTTATTTGTTGGAGGAAGATTATATCCGGGTCAGTATCCACGTCCGGTGTCAAGTTATTTGCTGAGAAATGAAACTGTAGAAAAAGATAAAGTTTTATTTCATAATGTTAGTCAATCATCTTTTCCGGACCTCATCGACTTTGGTATGGTGACAGATGCTGTTTGGTCTGATTTCAATAATGATGGATGGATGGATCTGGTCATAGTAGGAGAATGGACAAGTCCGAGATTTTTTACGAATGATCAGGGCGAATTCAAGGAGCTAATTGTAGATGGCAACATAGGGAACAAAAAGGGTTGGTGGCACAGTATCGCTGCCGGGGATTTTGACAATGATGGCGACACAGATTTTGTGGCAGGCAACCTGGGTATGAACTCTTTTTACAAGGCTTCAGAAAATGAGCCATTGCACGTTTTTGCAAAAGATTTTGACCAGAATGGTGGCTATGATGCTTTTCTCGCTACTTCCAGGGGGTATGAAGATAATAGATTGTACCCACTACATGCATGGGATGATGTGTTGAAGCAAATGGAATTTCTTAGAAAACGAGTGTTGAAATATGAAGATTATGCGAATAGTAGTATCGAAGACTTGTTACTTCCGGAAGAATTAAAAGGGGCACTCAATTATAAAGCCACATGGTTCTATTCTTCGTATATAGAGAATAAAGGGAATGGTCAATTTGAAATTAGCTCACTTCCTGGTGCAGCCCAGGTGGCACCAGTTCAGTCAATCGTGACACTTGATGTCAATGAAGATGATTTCCTTGATATTCTCTTAGTGGGGAATGATCATGGTGGAGAATTGTTTGGCGGCAAATATGATGCATTTAATGGGTTAGTACTTTATGGTGATGGTCAGGGTAATTTCAATCCTGAAAATTATAGTCTTAATGGTTTTCTCGTAAGCGGTGATGCCAGGGGTCTTATTTATTATATTGATCAACATCATTCAATTAAAATACTGGCTTCGCAAAATCGGGACAAATTGCGACAGTTTTCTTTTCAAAAAGAACGCGCAATTATTTCACTTCATTCATTAGATGCCTGGGCATTAATCAAATTTGAAGATGATTCAAGCAGAAGAGTAGAACTGGGTTATGGTCATGCAGCAAATGCGCAATCATCTCGACATCTTATTCTACCTTCAGATTATAAAGAAGTCCGGATATTAGATTCTAAGGGAATAGTTAGATTAACTCAGTCCTCAGATAATAATTAGACACCTATGTCAATCGGACCTGGTATGATATTTTGTTCGAAAAGGGTCAATTATAAAAGATTGATAAAAACTCGACTCTTTGATCAACTAACCTTTACCAAATGATTAAAAGGATCCTCTGTGCATTGAGCTTGTTAGCAGTGTACTATGCTTGTAATGAGGGTGTAAATAAAAAAGAGGTTAGCAACCATCCAGGGCAGCAATTGGCGGTCCAGCATTGTCAGTCCTGTCATATGCACGTAGATCCGTCTGTCCTGCCAGTAAGTATTTGGAAAAATGATGTATTACCTAAGATGGCGGCGAGAATGGGTATTAATACTGGTAGAATGGAGTATATAGATCAATTAAAAAAATTTGGTCTGTTTCCACATCAACCGCTCATTTCGAATGAAGATTGGTCCCTTATCCAGGATTACTATATTAGCTTGGCCCCATTACTTCTTGAATCTGGAAAAGAGGCGAATAATTATACAGGATTAAAAAACTTTGATCTGATCATACCTGACTTGCCTGGAGTAAGCCCATTTACGACATTTGTGCAGATTAATGATCGAGAAAACCTGCTGTATTTTGGAAATAGCACTTCTGAAACGCTCAATTCTTTTTCATTCAAATCTAATGACTTGCAATCGGTCCAGGTTCCAGGGGCACTATCTGATTTAAAAGAGAACGAAGAGAAATTAATTGTCTTGACTATGGGACAAGTGATGCCTCATAATTTTGAATTAGGTTCTTTGTCAACTGTAACCAAAATGAATAATGGTTCTTTTTTGATAGACGATGTGTTGATTAAAAATTTGCAAAGACCGGTACATTGCACGATTAGTGATTTAGATCTTGATGGAAAGAATGATATTATAATTTCATCTTTTGGCAATATTGGGGGTGACCTATCCTGGCACAGCGATTTTACATCAGCAGAAACCATAAGACATCAATTGAAGGATATATCTGGTACTGTAAAAACTGAAATTGTAGATTTTAATAATGATAAGTTACCTGACATACTGGCTTTGATGGCACAAGGGGATGAAGGGTTTTCTGTATTCATTAATTTGGGGTCAGGCAAATTTAAGGAAGAACGACTATTGAGATTTCCACCGACATATGGATCGACATATTTTGAATTAGTCGATTTCAATCATGACGGATTTATGGATATACTTTATGTAAATGGGGATAATGGAGATTACTTTCCAATAGTTAAAAGTTATCATGGCATTCGCCTTTTTTTAAATGACGGTAACTATAATTTTAAAGAAGAATTTTTCCTGGAACACCATGGGGCCTTTAAGGCAATCGCTGAAGATTTTGATCAGGACGGTGATTATGATATTTCAGCCATTTCATATTTTCCGGATTACAGCAAATCGAATCCTGAAGATTTTGTTTTATATATAAATACAGGGAATGATAATTTTGAAAAGCAGGTCATGAACCCAGGATATCTCGGTAAATGGTTGGCAATGGATACAGGGGATATAGATGCAGACGGTGATGTAGATATCATCCTTGGGTCTGCACTATTTATGCAAATTGAAGTGCCGGAAAATATTCGGAGCAAATGGCGTACTGAAGCCCCACCATTTGTGTTGCTCGAAAATAAATTGCGTTAAACCGAAAATATTAATTTTGAATAAGTCACATCAAGATAAACTGATATTATAATACTGGCAGGAGTCTTACCGAATTTGTTCTTATATACATCTGATACCAAATTGAAATTAGGTTATTTAAATTAAACGCGATAGTTAGAATCATTGAAATACGCGGACATAATCAATTTCCATAGTTTGAGGAAAAATTGTAGAACTATCTGGATTACCGGGAAATTGTCCTCCTACTGCTACATTAAATAGTAAATAGAATGACTGGTTAAACCTGTATTGCTCCCCTTGCATCTCTTCGGGAGTAATCGTAAAGAATTTGGATTCATCAACATACCAATCAATCTTATTTGGTTGCCAAATAATTGTAAA
>JAJCYJ010000494.1 GCA_029262975.1 Saprospiraceae bacterium | reverse complement strand
GCATTCAGAGAGCCACCATTTGGATCTTTCTTTAGCGGCATTCCGCAACTTTGACAGTTTTTATAAGATTTACTCATTATTAATATTGTTTATTATCCGATTGTGGTTCTTAAAGTGGTTCAGTTTTCTTTTTGCTCAGATTCATTATTCAGGATTCGAGTAATTATAGCAGCGAATATTTTTATTCCTGACGGGATTATCTTATCTGGAAAATCATAATCATCATGATGTAGGCCCGGACAGTTTTTTCCTGCACCCAGTCCAAACATTGCAGCTTTATATTTTTGTGCAAACCAACCAAAGTCTTCTCCAAATTTAAAAGGTGTCTTTTGAATTATAATTTTCATTTTGTTAGACTCTGCAGCCTGCATTATAATTTCATTACAGTCCAGGTCATTTTTTACAGTTGGAAAATAATCAAACCATTCGAAGCGATGTTTAAGATCGTAATTGGAGCTGACAATCTGAGCTAATTCTTTTATTTTCTTTTGCAACCTGGACATCTTTTTCTCCGTCCACGTTCTTATCGTGAAGTGTACTTCACCATTGCCAGCCGCTATTCCGTAAGCCTTTTTGCCCATGTTCATATAAACAGGTGTCAGTAACGAGAAATTTTTATTTCCAGCATCTGAGACGTTTAGTTTTTCAAATTTTTGAATTACTGTGCATATAGCCTTCGAAGGGTTAATTCCGTTTTCAGGCTCGGAAGCATGCGCTTCCTTACCTTCCAGGTAAAGGGCAAAGCTAGTTACGCTTGGTGAGAAAATATATGGGCAGATAATCACCGAATGTACAGGCTTGCCCGGGATATTGTGCAATGCAAATACATAATCGGGTTTAATATCGTCAAATTTTGGATCTTGCAGAATAGATCTTGCGCCCATTCCATTTTCTTCCGCCGGCTGAAACAACAAGACGATCTTGCCACTCTGAAAATTCTGTTTTTTGAGCCAAAAAATTAAACCACATACAATGGCCATGTGGCCATCATGACCGCATTTATGAGAGATACCCGGATGCTCAGACGCATAATCTAAACCTTCAGATTCATGAATGGGTAAGGCGTCCAGTTCGCATCTAATCACAATACATGGTCCCGTACTGGTGAATTCATAGATTGCCGCTAATCCGCTTCCTCCTATCTCATCTATGATCAGGGTGTCATGATGAAATCTTATAAATTCTTTGATCCTTTGAGCAGTATGGTATTCCTGACCCGATAATTCGGGATGTTTATGTAATGATCTTCTTAACTTTTGAAGTGTATCCATCATGCCAGGATAATTGCGCTTGTCTATGCAATGTAACAATTTGTATCCTATGATTTAACAATGATTTTTTGAAAGCATTTCGAAATTTCGCATATGCTTTACCAGGAGTTCCTTAACTTGGTAATTCAATCCAAATGTTGTTAATTATGAAATCCATATTCTTTTTTATTATCTGTACCACCTCTTTAATGTCATTGAATGTTGTAGGAGATGAGTGTGAAGTAGAATATTTTGACATGTCCCAGGAATTGATAGGAGCCTGGCAATCTTCAATCACCACTCCTGATCAGGGTGAAATGAAAGCTGTTATGATAATGGCAGATGGTTATTTAAGCACATCAGTCTTTGATCCGGATCGTAAGCTATTCTATGGGACGACAGGGGGAGCATATAAGATCGTTGGAAATACAATTAGTCAAACTGTGGAGTTTGATACAAGAGATTCTACAAGAGTTGGACAAACCATCGTTTTGCCTTTTTCATTAATGGACAATAAACTATTGCTTGGTGCGGAAAAAATATCCTGGTCACGTATCGACTATGGAACACCTGGTGCATTAGCAGGCCCATGGTTGATCACAGGAAGAAAAAGAAATGGAGAGATTAGTTCAAGAATTCCAGGCGCTCGCAAAACAATGAAAATACTTTCTGGCACTCGATTTCAATGGATAGCCTATAACACGGATACTGGTGAGTTTTTTGGTACTGGCGGCGGCACCTATACTACGGTCAATGGCAAGTATATCGAAAATATAGACTTCTTTTCACGTGATGGAAGTCGGGTAGGGGCGAAATTAGAATTTGACTACACATTAGAATTAGAAAAGGGAGAGTGGCATCATAGCGGATTGAGCAGTAAAGGCAGTCCAATATATGAAGTCTGGACATTGAGATCAATCCTGGATAAATAAGAATATTCATTTCTTAACAATCTAATCTCCCGGGTTCCATTTAAAAAGAAAAAGATTTTAATCCTGGGGTATTTCTATTTCTTCACCCCATATATACTTGCCGAACCATTGCCAGTTGTGCCACACCGCCGCCAATCTTTCTTTCGGTTTAGTGATGCCATGGCCAAAGTTATTATAGATGATCAGTTTGGTCTCGACACCGACATCTTCTAATCCCTGATACAGTTCGTAAGCATTAGCTGTGGGTACGCGGCGATCAAATTCTCCGTGTTGTATCAAGGTCGGTGTTGACGCATTGTTAATATTTGTCATTGGAGATGTTTTCTCATAGATTGACTTATCCGACCAGGGAGTAGCTTTCAAATATTGACGCGTAAAAGGATGAATGTCCGTATTCACATAATAAGTCATCCAGTTTGAAATACCGGCACCGACAGATATAGCTTTAAATTTATTGGAATTTGTTGTCAAAAATGCTGAGATGTAACCTCCCTGACTCCAACCCATGGCTGCCACTTTATTTCCATCGATCATGCCATTGTCTTCCAGGTGTTGTACGCCTGACAAGACGTCCCATGCATCACCGACGCCAAGATTTTGAACATTCAGAGACCTGAACGCTTCTCCATATCCTGCAGATCCTCTGTAGTTGGGTCTAAGTACAAGCGCTCCCTTGTTGAGCCACTGTACGATAGGATATACATAAGCTGGAGTTGGAGAAGGCACAGATATTCCAGTGGGGCCTCCATGTATAACGACCATGAGCGGATATTTTATGGATGGATCATAATCCTGAGGTTTATGTAAGACACCTTCTATGATCTGACCATCTTCACTCTTCCATGAAATAACTTCACTATCTGCCACTTTCCAATTTTCGATTTGTTGTGTGGCATTTGTGACTTGAAGTGGTTTTATCTCCGGATATGAGGTTGTATAGATCTCCGTGAGATCATGATCTTCAGAACCGGTATATGCAAGTATGTTTCCTTCTTTTGAAAATGAATAATCCGATATTCGTGCGGAAGGAAGATCTATAAGTACAAGGTTGTCTTTAGCGGGGTGGATTCTAATCAGATACCTCCGCGTTTTCTGATTTGCTACTCCAAATATACCGGATTGATTCCAATGCAAATTATAAATGTCTTCATCAAACCCTGTGGCGAGTTGCTTATTTCCGGTTCCATCGAGATTGATGCGGAATATTTTTCCATTTAAATAATAGTTCGAAGTAGTGTCACTTAGGCTAGAAGAATAAAGTATGGATTTTCCATCAGGAGACCAATCTTCAAGACCATCAAAGCTAGGATTTGCAATCAATGTCTTCAATGTTTTTTCCGATATATTGTAGATGGATATATCAGCCTTAAAAAAGGTATTCCTGAGCGGATCTGGTTGGTGTTCGATAGCCAATTTTTGCCCGTCTGGTGACCAGAGAAAAGAGTTGACCGAAAAATCCACACTATCCAAAAATAATCTTGCCTTGATTGATGTCTTGTAAATTGAATCTTTTAATTGCGCTGGTAAAGGAGTAGATGAAAGCTGTACAGGGTCAAATCCTATGACCCAAAGCTTCGTCATTTTATACTCTGCATCTTCAACAGCAAAGGAGCCAAATTTTTCTTTTCTTTTCTTCTCTTCATCAGAATTGTCCTCGGCCTGGAGAAATGCAATCTGGGATCCATCTGGAGACCATTGATATGTATTGATATTTTGATCTGAATGTGTAACTTGAAAGGATGCACCTCCATC
>JAJCYJ010000493.1 GCA_029262975.1 Saprospiraceae bacterium | reverse complement strand
TTCAAACACTTTAGGAGCGGCATCGGCTATGGGTCAACGACTTACGAAACAGTATCACATTTTCGGAAACAAGGGCGGGTTCACTTAATTATAAAATATTCCAAGTACGTAAATAGTCGTGGTAAGTCATTAGGAGAATTGGCTCAGAATAATGTAATCATTATTTTTACAATTTAGGATCTTAATAATAAACTCAGGCAAAACGACTATTAGCTGTACCGCTGACCCATATTATCAAATAGTCGTACTTCGAAAAACATTCACCTCTTAATTCGAAATAGAATTGCCAGTAATATCAAATCAGTGGTTAGTCTTTACGCTAACAATGACGGTCTCAATTAGAAAGTGATCAAAATGAGCTTAATACGTCAGTCAACTACTATCAGTGTACAATTAGAATCATAGCCAACTTCAAGGATTTAGCGTAAGCTCAATTTTATTCTGGAATCTGCCAGTGATCAACCATCCACCAAAATCCTCAGATACAGCGATCAGCACGGTGTTTTCCCCTTTTTTCAAATCGGGATAGACAGCATCGAATAATCCAACAGTTCCTGAGCAACGATAATCTCTTGTACGCCATTTGTTTGTAATCCTATAAATACGCTGTACATTTAATACAACAACCACTCTGTCACTATATCCAAATTCGAACAGTTTTATTGGATCCTTGTCCGAGTAAATTTATATTCTGGCAAAAACTGTAATTCCAGGTTTATCATTAAAGAGTCATAGCTGCCTGGAAATGTTAGCAGCCTTTCCCGCTTCGATATAAATCTTTCTTCCCCAGGATCGCTCAGCAATATTGGTATTCAATTGACTTGGATCGTCCAGTATTTTTTCTTCAAACATATCTGAGATTTCCCATTCGTTCACCAAATCTTCAATTGCAATTCTTTCGTTCGGTTTCAAAATCTGTGAGCGTTCTCTCATTCATATCAATTTTGATATCTGCTTTATGAATGGTTTCATTTCTTCCACCGCGAATAATTACCTCTCCTTCATGTATCGGCAGTTTGTCAGTGCGTCCAAATATATTCTAATGGGACCAAAGGAGCCATGATTATTCCAATTACCAAAATTGGATGTGTTTCTAATAACAATTCGATACTCAATGACTTGAAACTAAGTGGTAAGGAGCATGACCTTTCTGCGCAAAGCGTCGATTTTTCTGAACCTAAAGAGATAAACATTTCTATTGAAGACAAAGAAGTGACTATTCATATAGCGGGAGAAAGATTTTATTCACTTGCATACAATAACTCAATGGGCACTCTGGTCGGGGTGAGATTCAAATATTTGGGACTTGGAAAAGTGTATGAAATGCAACTTATGGATGAGCATGAGCAGCAAGTATTGCTCGACTAATTGTTGTTCAAATGTAGATATAACCAAGGCTTTAACTCTTCATCCGTTTTCACGGTCTGTCTACCTCTGTTATGTTCCTTCACTTCAAGCACTGCTGTACCCGACCCATCGATGTCATTCTGTCATACCTCTAAATTGAAAAATATATCGTAAAATTATATGTGACGAATTACACCTAAATTGGAATAAATTATCAGTTGCTTATTAATGTAACATCGCCTCTTTCGTATAGCACATTCCCTGATCCATCATCAAGTATATATTCAATTATCCAAACATAGACACCGTGAAGGGGTACCCTTGCTTTAATCTGTCCATTCCATCCTTCAGAAATCTCTTTTGTATAAAAAACTCGTTCTCCCCAGCGACTATAAATGCTAAATGAATATGAACTGATCGGGAGATCCGAAGAAATGATCGGAATGAATTCATCGTGAAGACCATCATTATTAGGGGTAAAAATATTTCCCAAATAGATATCCGCTCGACAAGAGATTTCTTCAATATTTAAGGTGATCGGTATTGTGACACAAGGAAGACTCATTTCAATCGAATAAATTCCTGGATTACTAATCTGTCGCGTCGCGTTACTTGATCCGTCCTCCCAACTAAAGATCGCCTTGTCTACGAACGGCCCATCAAGAAAATCAAGAAGATTAATTTCTATTTCTCCCGGGCATTTAAATAGTGAAGTATCAATCCTCATGGGTATTTCTACAAGTTGTAATGCATCAATTGCATGTCCGGAAATGTATAAGAAATTGGGACTGTCACTATCAAAACAATTTAAGTCAGTCGAACTTCGGCCATTTGTTCCGGTTACTGCAACATGCTGTTCGTTTCCTTCAGCTTCAAAGCAATCCCAAAAGAACTTCCATTCATTGCGCCGAAAATTTTCGTTACCAGGGGCGTCGTCGCTAAGCTTGATTTCGCCGTTTGTTATGACATTCGTAATAATAAATCCGTTTATAACTTGTCTACTCTCGCTGGTGATGAATATTTTTTCTTCGGCAAAAAGAACATTCATAGGTCTTGGAGGACTTACATCACATTGTGCCGCCTCATAGTCTTGAGAAAGGACATCCTCATAGTTGATATAGGCCATTTCAAAATAATAAAAATACCCTGACTTAAGAGGTTCGGTCAATTTGATACCCATACCTTCTGACAAAAAAAAACCGCTAGCAGAAAGTAGTGATTCAAGAGAAATATACGCCAATCCTCGGTAAGGATCAATATTACTCTTTAGCGCAACAACTGCACTGGAAGCTACGGGGTCAAATGGGCAATTTATTTGGAGCCAATAGGCATCTGCACCCGTCACATACCACGGCTCAACATCAGAAATACTATTAATCGGATTCCCGGGACAATCGATTTCTTCGAAACTACCATCATCAATAAGATTTTGTGCATAGATCATGATAAATAACAACTCGCAGAGAATTAGACATATGATCTTGTGCAACATTTGTTTTGATCGTTGAAGTGATCAATATAGGATATCAATTATGAAGATTACATTATGGCTTAAGAATTATTGTGACTTTCTACTCATGTACTTGGCTGTAAGACAGACATGCAACATGATATTCAATAAAAGAGATAGGCTCTCAGTGAATGCTATGACAACTATGAAGCCTTATCAAAGAATAAGTGATTTGTTTTACTGACGGAGTCACTCAAGACTCAATCATAGGATTTGATATCTCTACTAACTGCCGTCATTTCCAGTTTGAACAACCCCGTAAATACAATATTTACATTCACTTTTCGGCCGACTTTCAGCTTCTATTTGTAATGAAACGAAGTACCCTTTTTAGTAAATATTTTAGTAAATACTTATAGATATTTATGGAAACACAAATACCTATCTATTTGTCAATATCCTATAACTTCGACCGTTATGCAAAAATTAAATTTAGCACTAACAAACTTTCACACCCAACTTATAACCGTATCACAGTCACCCCATCACCTCCCTGTTCATCTGCTGGATGAGCATAAGATTTCAAGTCTTTAAATTCTTTCATTTTTGCAATCACGAGATTTCGCAAGGCTCCTCTACCCTTTCCATGGACAATTTCTACCATGCGGACATTATTGAGGATAGCCTTATCAAAAAACACTTCCAGCGTGCGATCTGCATCATCCACATTATAACCTCGTATATCAAGTTTTGAGCTAAAATTAGATTCTACAGAAACGCCTTTTATATTAATCCTACGTTGTCTATTGATTTCTAATGGTGGATTAGCTAGTGTTATTTCACTCAGTGATACTTCCATCTGCATTAGCCCGAACAACACCTTTGCTTTATCAGAAATTATATCGATCACTTCACCACTCATGTCACCATCGATCATCCTCACAAAGTCTCCTTTAACAATCTTTTCGTCCTCTCTTTTTTCTGATAAGATTTCTTTTTTCAACTCGACTATGCCTGTGGACTCTTTTGTTCTTTTGACAAGTACTTTTTCTTTACGTTGTCGTACCTTTTCTAGGTTTTTTTCTTTTTCTAATTTCGATATCAGGCTTTGTAATTCTACACTTTCATCATTGGCTTTCTTCAATTCAATTTCCTTCGCCCTGATTTTGAGTTTCTTTCTCTTAATTTGAAATTCTTTAGATAGAGTCTCATAATTCTTTATGAGCTTATCTAACTTTTTACGTTCATCTTCGACCCAGGCAAGTTGCTCATCAAGTATCGCTTTCCCTTCCTGCAAATCGACAAGAAGATCTTCAATTTGATTTTCCTTCTTACCCACTTTTTTACGGGCATATCTTATCGCTCTTTCATCCAGCTTGACTTTATTAGCTACTTCAAATGCATAAGAACTTCCAGGTTTTCCAACTTTTAATTTATAAGTTGGTCGAAGGTGTTCTTTATCGAACAACATGGCGCCATTTATAATCCCTTTTTGGCGAAAGGCGAAAACTTTTAGTTCCGAATAGTGAGTTGTAATTATCCCAAGACACTTCTTAACAATCAGACCTTTTACAATCCCTTCTGCTATCGCACCTCCA
>JAJCYJ010000492.1 GCA_029262975.1 Saprospiraceae bacterium | reverse complement strand
ATACAGTTCTTTGTAGTCCGTTTTTAAAGCATGTGTTACCTGAGTAATAAGTCGAGAATCCGAACTTGTAAACGTCATAATTGCTTCAAAGACTTCGTTGAAAAAATCTTCGTCAGTTTCTAAATACCTAAAGATCGATTCTTTATCCTCTTTAGTGAATAGTTGATGTCTAATATTATTTTTCGATTGCATAGTCGCTTTTTTTGATTAGATGATTTGCTTTTTTTGTTGCTAGTTGAACTTAGGAAGACAACAGGCAAACTTGCCTGGTATTCGTAAATCTCTTGCGCAAATTGAGTTGGCAGTTTTTTCTCTTTATATTTAGCAAGTTGATAATAAGGAAAAACACAACTCGCCACAAAGCCAATGTAATAATCGTGGTCCATTGTAATATTCCCCAAAATCTACACCATGTAGTTGATAGTGATTATGTGTTATTAAATATTTTAATTGATATTTTTCTCTCTTAGTTTTCTATTCATAGTTTTAGATATTTCATTTTGTTTGATTAGATGATCGCAGAATGTGTCGCACATTTCCTGATTACTATTAATTACTGGGATAAAATGATTTACAGACATGAGCATTAATTTTGGATACTTAACGATCTTCTTGTTAATTTTGATTGCCATAAGACTATCGCGAGATGCAGTGTCAATTAGTTGATCTATGGTCATGCCTATCGTATGTTCTGTCTCCATCATTTTCTTGAGAAACATTTTTGAAAGATGATGATCATGGGCTATTTTAGTGATCAGTAATTCATGTTTATTCTCAGCATAAATCATGTTGAGTGTTGACTTCTTTTCCTGTGGAACACATGCGGTAATTATTGCAAGAGCGAATAAAATGGAGATGTATATTTTTTTTTCAATTTTAATTTCACTATTATTTTGAATGAGGTTTAATTTCATAGCTTTGATTTTTGACGTGCGTCAACAAATATTTGATTAGTTAATTATAGCATGTATATTATTTGGTACTGGATCGAATATTTTATTTTGCACAAGATTGGATAGTACAGTCTCAGTCGGGTAAGCTTGATGATGTTCCATCAGAACACTATTAATTGCCATAAGTCGGGCAATCTCATTATCTAGTAAAATGTCTTCGGAGTCAACTCTATAAAAAAGTCCTTCTTCTTCATATACGTCCAAATCGAAATAACCATTCTTTCTGTTCTTTAAATTTTCAATTACAGTCTTAGTGGCTATTAAGTTGCCTTGACTTATGTATACAATCATCACTCCTGGTTTCATGCGGGCAATGCATTCATTGTCAATGAGGTGTTTTGTATTGGCATTAAGAGAGAAGTAAAGCGTTAGGACGTCTGAATTACTGCAAGGTGTATCACAGCATCTAGTGATGAAATCGCTATGATTGGTTAATCTATGTTCTGAGAATATTAATAAATGTTTGTTCTTATTAGCAGTCTCTATAAATCTCCTTTCAAATATTTTCGTACTGATTAATAAAGTTTTCACACTTTTGTAAATTTGAATATATTTGGAATTGTCAAAAATAAATGTCCTGGTCTATTTATATCTTTATTGAATATTATCTTTTCGCAGATATTTGAAATTCATGAAGTTTTAAAAGACAAAATAGCATACTATTTTTAACTACAATTTTCTGTCTTTTATCAGCACGACTTTTTTTGCTTCGTATTCTTCCTTAGAAATTGAACCTCCAGCATATCTCTTTTGCAAGATGTCCAACGGGCTGTCAGTTTTGTTTCTTTCTCCGGGGATTGACCAGGGGGTTGCAAATATCCAGATCAGGACAACTGCCCAAATGATCCACCAAAGCATGTGCATTCCCCATAAATGATATCCTTCATAAAAATACATCGTATTAAATTATAGTTATGAATAATTAGCAAATTTCGATTTAATTTGACCTTGTATCGGTTTGCTATTCTTTTATATCTTTTGATTGTCATCGTAATATAATTCAGTTATTCTGGCATATAATTACCAGTCTATTATAAAGAAATTGATAGCCACAAATTATCGTTTCATTGACATGTATATTCATTCTAATTATTACATGAGTATGCATTTCAATAAAGTTAATTTTGTAAAATAAGATAATTCCATCTTTCCGTGCTGTTAAGATTCCATCCTATTGATGGTGCCCTAAAACTATACAGAAGGTATTTAATCTAATTCGAAAATGAACATAATGGCTATCTTCTTATCTTTTTATATTATACTTCAATGTACAATGGACTACATTGAGGTGAATAGTGAATTATGATTATTGTTTATATAATTTTGTCCTGCGGTGTGCGAAGTGGCTCCACTTGGCATTTGAAATCACTCATACTATGTCCTGTAATGCGCTTGAATTGTTTTGATAGATGAGCTACGCTATTGTATCCCAGGTCATAAGCTATTTCAGAAAAATTGAGTTGTTCGTATTTAATTAATTCTTTGGCCTTCTCTATTCTAAGTTTAATAAAATATTGTTCGATAGTTATATGTTGGGATTTAGAAAATATTTTACTGAGGGAGCAATAGTCACGATCTAGATTTCCGGAAATTATTGAGGAAAGCTTTTCGGAGTGAGTGATAGGCAGATTATTTACCAGGGATATAAGACTTAGTTTGATGAGTTCAGAGATGTGGGTATTTTGGTCTTTAATAATTTCGAAGTTATCGGTGCGTAATTTTTCTTCTATTTTGTGCATAGTTACTTTGCCTTTAGGAAATTTTATTCTTACTTTTCCTAATTGTAAGTCTATTACATCTATTCCTAATGATTCCAGATCTCTTTTAACTGCAGTAAGACACCTGGAACAGACCATGTTCTTTATGATCAAATTATAATCTTCAAATGATTCTTTGAATTTATAAACGTTGGATAGAACGTCTTGACGTGATATATCTTCTATGTAGTCTATGTTTTTGATAACGAAAGTTTTTGAGCCATTTCAAAATTTAGTGCTTCAGCATATGTTCCATATGCGTCTATAAGAATTCCTTTTACGCCTCTTTCTGATGAAATAACGTATAATATAGAGCTGTCATCAGGTGTGCTATCTCCTTCAAATCTATGTATTTCATTTATTTTAAATTCAGCTGGATATAGTCTGAGTTGTGAAGATGGACATTCTATACAATCTGATTTTACATTAAAATCTGTTGTAAAACCTCTAGGTCTTAAATCATTGATTGCTTCTACTAAATTATTATAGTGATTCATTTAGTTATATTTTGTCTGGTTTCTCTATATTATTTAATGCCGAATTTTCATCAGCTCCATTTTCACTGGTGAAGTAGTGCAGATTATGAAAGTTTGAGATGATAAATACGATCATAACAAAACTTGTTGATATTTCAAGCATTACCAGTATTTTGGCTCCGAAAGATATTGGTACGATATCACCGAAACCTATTGTAGCAAAGGTTACCAAACTAAAATAGTTAAATTCAAATAGACGCACATTAAATGTAGCATCCTGTGTGAGTCCTGTGAAAGCACTGGTATTGCAATCGAATAGGCATAAATAGTCAAGTGAAAACGATAGTATAGTAAGAATCACGAGCAGACCAAGAGTAGGGAAACAATTATAAAAGTTAGACAAGTTTTGAGCAAGATGTTTTTGCATTCTTTTTAATGTATAATACAGGATGTAACTAACTTTCAGAGCGGCAATTGAGATGACAAATATTTCCATTTCATTGCCATGCTCTGAGTGATCAAAGATAATTGTCAAAATATAGTAGGACAGAAGTCCAAGGATAATTAAACCAATCTCTTTAAAGAAGAGTGACTCTAGTCGTTTGTTTAATCTTTTGGATTTAACTCTAGCGTTTGACTTAATAGTCTGGTATTCTGTCATACTTTAATATTTACACTCAATATTGGTAATTCAGAGTGATTTACCAAACGCTCTGTTAGAGTAGAAGTGAATAGTCCACTACTTCCATAGGTTACAATAGAAATTAAATCTATATTATTTTCCTTGGCAAAATTTAGAATACCCTCTTCGGGTGATCGATCATTATATATATTAATACTACAGGTGCCACGCGGGCAATCTTCTAAAAACCTTTTCATCCTGGCATTACTTTTTATGGATGTCTCAAAATGCTTTCTTTCATTTACATATAATAAGTTAATGTGAGCGCTTAGAATATCGGCAAGCTTTATAATGTGATGAAATTGTGGATGTACGTTTTCTCGAAATGTGGAGGAAAACAAGATATTTTTAACATGAAAATCCTTTAGTTTGCTTTTTATTATTAGCACCGGTGTTTTTGAATGAGTGACGAGCCGTTGGGCGTTGGAGCCTAAAATCACTTCGCGAAAACCACTGGCGCCATGCGAGCCCATAACGATTAGATCGAAGTCGTGAAGTTTGGCATGATCAACTATGGATTCAGTACCTTCACTAAAAGTTAATGACTTGTCGGCCACAATTCCTCGTTTTGTAGCTTCTTTAACCAGGTTTTTCAAAGAAACTTTTGCTTTTGAAATCTTTTTTGAAATTTCTGGATATTGTTTCTCCTTACTAATATCGAGATCTATCCAATCTATAGGTGTCACCAGAATGTGCATAAATAATATTTCGGCGTTTGCCAATTGAGCAATTTTATAGGCAACGGCAACGGCATCATTTGCACAATTTGAAAAATCTGTTGGGACTAATATTCTTTTCATTTGAATGTGAGTTAGATACTTATTACTTATTGCCAGAATTATATATAGTACCGATTAAGTAGCCCACCATCCATCCGAGACAGAATGTTATTAATAGGCCAACGACACTTTGTAATATTGGCACGTTCATCATAACTACTGAAGAAACATCTACGCCATGAATGATACTATTAAATAACCATGTAATAGCGGATTGCCCGCCGATCCACATTATTAGAATACACCCTATGTATAGAATAACACCTGTTATTCCGGATGCGAAACCTAATCTAGATGCATTAATATTTTTCATGATTTTATATTCATAAAGTGAAATATTTACTTCGGATGAACTTCTTGATGATGCTCAATAAGATCATTCATCAAATCCATGCTTTGCATATTGTGTTCATACCCATGCGACTGTTCGTTGTCGTTGGGATGCATATTATCTTGAGGATCTCCATGAACTTCTTTATCCTCCACGTGTGAATCTCCCATCATCCATCCGTGACGGACTCTTTGTCCATTTGCATGATGATGATCATCGGAAACATTATTATGACTATAATTAGAGTGATGATAATTGTATTGATCTTCATAATAATGAAACATTTCATCATAATGTTTCACACTGGCTATATCACATGATTGTGGTATTTGATGACATATTTCAAGTGAATCATTGTAATGTTCAGCGAGCTCAATAGCATTTGACATACCTTCCAAAGATTGTAGGTCTTCAATATTGTAAGTGTCATATAATTCGTCGCTATCACTGCATGCAAATAATATGATACTTACTAACAATAAATAGATAATTCGTAATTTCATAATTGACATTATTTATTGAATTCTAATTTGCCGTTTTTAGAAAGTCGGCAATTTTAACAGCTTCTGATTCGGTCAAATTTGCTCTGACCCTCATATGCATTACTGCCACATCCCATTCTGTATCGCTAAATGTCTCAGGAGATGGTGTATTATGACATCGGATGCAATTTTCCCCCCATAACTGTGCTCCGAATTTTGACTCGGTGATATTACTTGTTGACTTGCAACTTTGAACTATAATTATTGCAAAAAGTATTGAAAATATCAGCGCTATTATTTGTAATTTTTTCATTGTAATATTTTTAGTATTTGTATTCTAATTAAAATCCTATGGCCCAATGAATGAAAAATGAATTTCCACCATCTTCTTCCACTCCTCCATGACTTGGTTCTTCACTATGTCCTCCCTCAAATCCACTTCTGATTCTATAACTAAACTTTACTACAGTGCGCCAATCAAACCAATAGTTGATGCCTACGTCAGTCTGGGATTGATTTACATGCCACTCAGCTCCCTCAGGGGTGAGCAGGTCTGAATATCTGATTGCGAATTCTAAGTTTCTCACAATCGGATTTTCTACAAGTGCAGGGCGTAAAGACAATTGTGCAAACCAGGTCTTACTTTTATTGTCAAAAGTGTACAGTTCATCCGGGTCATCATGCTCGGGATAGTTAGCATCAGAAACATTGACACCCGTATACTGCGCTTTTAAATCCAATACGGAGCTCATGGAGGAAAGTGTTTTGACATATGAAATATCAAAAGCATAGTGTAGGGCCTTAATATCTTCTACGTCAGATTCTCTGGCTCCTGTTTTACCATACATCGCAGAAAATCCAAGCTCCATACTTGAGTTTGAAAAAGGGAATATGCCAATTCTAGAACCAATTGTTTTGCCATTATTATTGTCCGGGAAAATTCCGTGATGAATGATTCCGGCTTCTTCTGGTTCTTCCATGCCGTCATTGAGCTGCCCACCGTTAACGGCAAAAAATGAATAATTAACCTTCAAATTTCCTAAGTAAGATCCACCTCGAATTTCTACTCCAATATCATTAGTGGGAAGAATGCCTTCATGACCGGCACCTAATGGAGCTGTTGGGAATTTATTGATCCATGCGGGGTGCAAATTAGGTACAAATATTCCGAAAGGGACCAGCATCTTTCCTGCTCTTATAGTAATATTTTTTGACAAGAGGTATGATATATTAGCATACTCTATTCCCAATTCAACCGCACTGCCGACAAGTTCCATTTCTAATTCAGTTTCAAATAGTAAGCGGTCAGATTGTTTGTAAATTAAGAGGGGATTAAATGATCCACCTACAAAACTGAATCCATTGTTATTCGTCTGCAGACCTGAATGAGCATAGCCTCTAAGTAAAAATTGACTCTTACCGGGTTTGTAGGAATTGTTCTGTTTAGAAAGCAGTTCAATCTCTTGTTTAAGTTTTTGAATCTCGTCAGTAGATTGAATATCCTGAGCTTTTACATTCTGATTCATCAGCAGTATGAGAAAAAAGGACAAGATTAATATTATTAGATTTTTCATTTTATGAATATTTACTTGATTACTTATTTCTTTAGTGATCTTATATAGTTGACCAAATGCCATCTTTGTTTCTCACTTAAGGTTTCTTTATATCCGGCCATCGGTGATTTTCCTTCGGTGAGTTTCCAATAGATTGCACCATCTGATTGCTTTTGTATATCCTCTTTTGTGAAATTGGCAGGTCTTGGCTTTAGTGACATGCCTGCTAAACCATCTCCTTTTCCTTTATCCCCGTGACAGATAGCGCAATACTGTTTATATAATATTTTTCCAAGTTTTATAGAACCGTTAGAGGAAGCTATGCTATTTGTAATCTTATTTGCACTTTCTGGAGCTACCCATGATGATTGACTTAGCAGTGTATATGTCAATGACGTGGATGTGTAGAATAGAAGTGCTAATACTGATTTTAGAATTATTTGATTCATCTTATTTGACTTCATAATATTTGTATTTCGAATTTCTTTATGATGATATAGGTCCTGCCATTCAGAGGTCTGGTCATATGTAACATGAGGAACAATTCCTTGAGCTTATTTGATAAAATCGTTCATCCAGTCAGAGTTGACAAATCTCTATTTGCGCAGGGCAGAGTCTTTTGTAGAAAAGGTGATTTACTAACAACGAAAAGTCTGTAACCGCACCTGGCGGTTATAGACAATGAAGGGTATATCGTATTTGGGTTGCTTATGGATTTCTGATTTGGGATCAAACAACTGAAAATTCAGTCCAACTATCTTTGGTGCAAGCACCTTTAAGTGCTTTTTAACTGTAAACTCAACCTGATTAATTATTTGATCCTGATCAATTTTGAATATTCTTGGGGTAGTATTACAGCAGCCATTATCTTCATCGTTATCATGACAATTGGACTCATTGGATGTACAAGAATTTGTAGTCGTTTTTGCACAGCAAGTATTAGAGTTTAATGTGAATTGGGACGAATCATATTGATTTTGGCAATAATGGTCGTTAATCCATACTCCTGTAGTACTAAGGAATACTGAAAGTGAAATGATAATATGAACTGCTGCCTTTACCACCTGTTTTGATAATTTAAATCTAAGGTAGCTTTGTAGAACAAAGAGCTAAATGACTATGATCACTTATAATGATGAGAGTGGTCAGTTTCTATTGTGATGAGAAGAACAAAAGGCCTGAAATCGTTTTATTGACATTTAGGCTGCTGCGATAATTTTAAAAATATGTTGTTGAGATTGACTACTTGAAAGCACTAATATCTGAGTAAAACTCAATGGATATGATTTCTCAGACATGTTTAGAGGGTTCTGACGAGATTCAGTTTTTTCTTGTTGTTATGTATTCAGGCGAAGAAATGGCTGGAAACGAAGCATTTTTAAAAATTGATATTCTTATTTAATAATTCATTCAGACTTTGGCTCTTTGTCAAAAGGTTCCATACTGAATTCTATTTTTCCTGCTGTAAATCCGGCATCGATGATGGTTTTGGCCAGGATGGCTCGTGAAGGAATCTTAGTTGAAGGTGTTGTGAAGTAAATCAACCCTTTTTTAATATCGGTCTTCAAATTTTCAACACCGTCAATTTTCTTTAACTTTCTTTCCATTCCATATGCACAAAATGCGCAAGCCATTCCTTTTACTTCCATCCTGACATATGTGATATCTTCGTTAGATTTGTTTTGAGATAATAGAGGAAGGCTGATTGTAAGACTTGCTAAAAGGATCGTAATAGATAATAAATATTTCATAATATAAATTTTGTATGGTTCAAAATATCGTTCAACTTGTATCTAAACTTCTATAAGATTGTTAGTTTTCTCATCTAATATTCTCGGTTTAATTAATTAAAAAACGAATGCCTATCAACGATCGAAAATTAGTACTGTTTATTTGCGAATTGTCTTGAAAAATTGGAAGCTGAAAACTGTATTCTAATAAGAAACGTCTGCCGGGTATCCATTGAATGCCTGGGGATAGAAAGTTCACGTTACGCTTTGGATCTATCAAATAATTACCATTCACTTCTAAATATAGATTGACCTGTTTTTGAGGATATTGGTGCTCCAATAGTGGGAAGCCAAAAGATATATTGTATATAATATTATCAGTTAAGCCACTATTGGTCAGATTATATCCAAAGTCCCCGTAAATTCCAGTTTTAGTACTGAGTTTCCCCACGATAATCCCAATATAAGTTTGAGATATTTTTGTATTGTTGGGGTCTTGTAAGGAGCTGCTTTTCGTTGGGATGGATTGTGTTATTTTAGCTGTGATCCTGAATGTCTTACCTATATCATCAATCTTGTACAATTGATATTTAGCAAACAGAGTTAAGTCACCCAAGCCACTTGAAGAAATAGTATTTTCAGGTTTATTAAATACAAAAGGCATAACGATACCGATCTGAGATTTGGTCGAAAAGTTGTAAGGGATGGTTAATACATGAACAAATGCATGCCCATTCTCCACAGATGTGAATCGATTGAATGTACGGATACCACTCCCTCCTAATCCGAGCATAATGGGCGTTTCTACGGTGATGGGAGGTCCCTGTCCATACATTGAACCTGAAATGATAAGGCATTTTAACAGAGAGAAAAGGATATTCCTGGTATTCATGTTGCAATGATACTCAGTCAGATGGGGGGGTATCCAAATTTTTACTGGATAAAAATGCGGCTGTTGAATTTTTTATTTCTTCTGCCTTTTTAAGCTTTTCAGGAATTTCTTCGGTTTGCAAATACGGGAAGGATTTTAATAATTGAATAATTTCTACTTCATTGCCACAATTTCCCGGACATTTCTGATGTGCAGAAGAAATATTTTCTGCGATCGATTTGCGGTATGTTTCATCTAATAAGCCAGTAGCAACTTTCTTGACAATCGCTTCAACAGCTTTTAATTGAATCAATATATTTTGAGCCTGATTTTCGTCATCTATTTGTTTAAGGACATACCCAAGCTGCCCGATAGCAATTTTTAAGTCATTCTTTAAAGTTCTTGTTAAATCAGGTGTTATCATTTAGGGGAGATTCTTGTTTTAATAATTCTTAAGAGTGTTTTCCTGCCTCATAATTTAATTAGATTGAACAACTACAAATAAGACTGTCTTACTCTTGTTTTGCATTATTAGCCTCATTTGGTTGCATACCTGAAGTCAGATCATACCCACCATTTTCTTTTGGTGTCACTTCATAATAAAAAGCTGTAGGAGCCTTATAATCACCATAATGTCGAACACCTTGCATATCACATTGCATATTATAGACTCGAATTTTCCCATTATCTTCAGCTACGGTGTAATATCCTTGGGCGAACCACTTAAGACGATTTACAAGCCAGGGATCTAGCCCCTCTAATAGCGCATCATTAACAGGAAATGCTTCGAAAGAAACATGATTATGTTGTATATCTGAAAGTTTACCAATGTATAAAGAATCTTTCGATTTGGCTACACCATACCACTTAAGACTGGCCATACCTACAGGCACTGAAAGCAACTTGTTGAAAGTGATGTTTTGTTCAGCTAACTCATGTCGGAATTGATTATTGACATGCTTTTTGATGCCCAAAGTCGTCAATAAATAAAGAATGCTGACACCAAGTCCTATGTAGTTGTATATACGACGATTGTCATTATTCTTATTTAGAAATAGGGCAGTACTGACTCCAATTAATACGGGGAATGTAAAGACAGGGTCTATAATGTTAATACTATCAATACTGACCCTGTAATCACTAAATGGTAAGAACAACTGGGTACCATATGTAGTAAAGGAATCGAGAAAAATATGGGAGAGTAAGACCAGCCAGTTTAACATTAGAATTTTGTAAAAACCGACTTCTTTTGCCCAATTCTTTCGGGAAATAAAATATGAAATTAATAAGGCCAGTGCGAGACTTAAAATAATTGAATGACTATATCCTCGATGAATACCTATTCTTTCTACGCCGGAATAAAATGGTAATAAGACCAAATCGAGATCCGGGATATTTGCTACCAAGGCACCGATGATGGCTGCTTTATTCCCTAATTTTTTACCAAGCACAGCTTCTCCAATCGCTGCTCCTAAAGCTGCATGTGTAATATTGTCCATTGTTTCTTATTCTTCTTGATATGGCCTCTATATTTATAAGCCGCAGTATTTATAATACTAGAATTCTATTATTTCAAATTCACTAGATGTGGATCATCGCAGATTTCACTTTAGTTGTTTCGTCTACATGTGTCCACGCCACAATTACTTTATCTCCCGCCTTAATCATTCTGGGAAAACCACTCCCTCTTGAAGGACTAGTTTGGGTAACGACAAAATCTTCTCCTTTGGGTCCTTCAGGTGTTAATTTTATGGCCAATATGGCTGCATGGTCTTCTGTTCTTTCAACCCAGGAAGCCAGAACTTCTTGCTCCGAAATAAAAACGAGATCTACCCGCCCCAGTGGATTGCCATTATCGATTCTAAAGGGTGCCTTAAAGCTTCTGCCACCATCCTCTGAAAATGCAACTTTTACTTCCGGGATGGTATCATTCATAGCAAACCAACTAACAGCTATAGTAGATCCATAAGAACGAACGACAGGACCATTGACGGGACATGCTGGAAACTTCCATTGATCCGGATACACAATTACAGGGTCCATCCATGTATCACCTTCTTTTCTGACCACAGCTATATCTCTTATTTCATCTTCAGTTCTATTCCTGTAAGCTACAATTACACCATCATCTAATTGCGCAGCGCTTGTTTGACAACAATCACAAACCCTGCTATCCAGTTCGACTTCATCAAATAGATTTCCTGATTTGTCAAATGTAGCAGCTCTCAAAGACATGGGACCTGCCCCATGTCCGTGGTCATGACCTTCAGAGGAAGCGGCACCGGTCTTTGTATTTCTTCCATCTAACCATGTTGCAAACATGCGGTCTTCCGAAAGTGGAATCATAGAGACAAAACCATGTTCTGCCGGTACACCATCAGTATGCACAGTGAACGGTTCAGTCCATTCAAGACCTCCATCTGTGGATTGCGAAATTCTGACATCGTAGTCATAAGTACCCTCTGCACTCATTTCCAATCTATGTGTTGCTAAGGCGGGCTTAATGCCTTTGTATGCAACCAGGGATGGGAAATCTGCCCAATTTACAAACCAATCCGTACCTGTCGCAATTGACTTGGGTGCAGACCAATTTGACTCATTCAAAGTTGCATACTGAAAAGAAAAAGTTGTATCGTTAACATATTCTAACCAACTTAAAAATACAGAGCCATCTTCTGCAGCGAACAGATTTGGTTCACCCCCGGAGATGGAAGGAGTCTCCATGGCTACAATTTGTGCATGACTGCCTTCGTCTATAACAGTTTTGTCGCCACATGCTGCAATAATTAGTAATAGAATAAGTGAATATTTCATTTTCTATTTTGAATTTAAAAGATTGATTTATTAGTATTTTACTCTAAGTATTAGAATACTATTAATTCATTGATTTAACCATGAGGCTTGCACTTTTAGTTATGGTTATGGCCATCTGCCTTATGGTCTTCATTTTTTTCGTAATCCATTCCACATACTGGACAAGTGCCAGCTACATCGCTTCCGCTGCCTTCACAATGCATTGGGCATACATACGCTGAAGCGTACTCTTTTCCTTGTAATTCTGTTTCGGTGGCTTTTTTCTTGTTACCACATGAAGAAATAATGCTGCCTATTGAAAAGAAGGCAATAAAGATTAAAATAATTTTGAAATGTTTCATAGTTAATATTGTTATGAGTAGTGATCAATTATTTAATTAGGCCGGTCATATTGACAACATCCTGGCAGGTTGCTATATACGGAATTATTTGCCCTAATTGTTTCCGTATCATGTCCTGCATCAGCGATCTTTTGTTTTATATCGTTTAAAGTGATTTTCGACGGGTCATAAGCAACTGTCATCTCCCCAGTCTCATTATTCCAATCTCCTTGAAAAACTCCGGCAACTTCTTGAATTGATTTTTCAATTCTTTTTTCACACATGCCACAATTTCCGTAGACGATAAAAGTCTCGGTCATAGATTTTGTGTGATCAGCGTGTTCAAGGCTTTGACCATGTATATTGAATGGTAGGGTACAATAGGCGCCGATTAATAGAATAAATAATAAACTACTTTTCATTGTTTTAAATTTAATGTGATTATTTAAGAATATATGAAATAAGTATTCCGATTGCAATAGCTATAAAAACTAGAGTCACAATCCGATTATATAATTTCCTTGCTTTTGATTGTTTGTTATTTGTCGAGCAACACTGCTTCATATTTCTAATATTAAAATCTTATTGAAACTCCTCCACCTCCACCAAATCGGTTGTCATAACTGCCCATTAATGATATATTTCTGGACAATATATATTCAGCACCAGCAGACCAGACTGTCTCGGACATATAATTATTGTCATTTTCCAAATCTTCGATGATGCCAAAATCAGCTTGATATTCATAGTAGCCGAAAATAGAAAGACGTGGAAAAATCATAATACTCCTACCTATCCCAATTCGAGGTCTAAGTTTACTGTCTAATCTAACATCCAGATTTAATAAGTAGGGTGTCAGAAAACGAAATCCCCCAACTGCTGTGACAATCATTGAATTAAGA
The DNA here is from genome assembly GCA_029262975.1 of Saprospiraceae bacterium. Classification (GTDB taxonomy): domain Bacteria; phylum Bacteroidota; class Bacteroidia; order Chitinophagales; family Saprospiraceae; genus JAJRXG01. The sequence goes on along the minus strand of JAJCYJ010000492.1, from coordinate 2,617 downwards.
TCGCCGGGATTTTCATTTTCAATATTTATTCCTCCAAAGAATCGGGCATAATCGAAAATATAACGCTCATAAGTAAACTCGACCTCCAGATTCTTATTGTAACCAAATTCTGCCTGAAGGTTGAATTGGTTTCTAATATTTGAAGATACCAGGTTAAGTGCGGTCATCTGTGAGGCCACATCTAACATGCCAAATGTGTAGTACAAATCAGTCTCATGAACCAGTTTTGAAGTCGGATAGTTTGCCATGCGTTTGTCTCGCGGTGTATCATAACTAAATATTCTCGCCATGCCACCCATCATATGATATAAGACATGACAATGAAAAATCCAGTCCCCGTATTCATTTCCATAAAACTCTATAGTCACTTCCTGCATTGGAGGCACATTGACCGTATGTTTTAAAGGAGCGTATGCACCATTTTTATTTAGTACCCTAAAAAAATGACCGTGTAAGTGCATCGGGTGATGCATCATGGTCAGGTTATTAAGCGTGATCCTTGTGACTTCACCATCTTTTATTTTAATGTTATCCGTTTCTGAAAGAGGCACACCATTCATACTCCAGATATAGCGATTCATGTTACCGGTGAGATTAAGAAGGATTTCTTTGACAGGTGTATCCTTCGGGTATGTCGTCTTATGTGGAGACTTGAGGAAGTCATAACCGAAGTCGTCATTCATATTCATGGCCGACATATTTTCTGATTCAGCATCTGAAATCATTCCATCCATATTCATGCTCGTGCCTTTTTTAGGTACGGTATCTTTGGATATAAGCATATGATTGTGGTCTTTCATATCTGACTTTACAGGAACATCAGGTGTTATTTTTTGATGGTCCATTCCACCCATATCCATGCTCGTGCCCTCTTTAGGTACGGTATCTTTGGATATAAGCATATGATTGTGGTCTTTCATATCTGACTTTACAGGAACATCAGGTGTCATTTTTTGATGGTCCATTCCACCCATATCCATGCTCGTGCCTTTTTCAGGTACGGTATCTTTGGACATATGCATATGATTGTGGTCTTTCATATCTGACTTTACAGGAACATCAGGTGTCATTTTTTGATGGTCCATTCCACCCATATCCATTTGCATCCCATATTTTTTTTTCATGGCCTCCCGGTCATCTTTTTTGGGACGAGATTTTAGTGCAGGAGCACCCATTTTCATCTTCATTTTGGCCATTGACTGCATCATTCCAATTTTATCAGGTCTGGGTACATCAGGAGCTGATAATATCTCTCCATTACCAAGAAAGGCAGAAGTCTGCCCGGACCCATCCTGTGCTGTAGCTCTAATTTCTAATTTGCCGCTTTGTGGAATCGTAACGATAAAATCATATGTTTCTGCAATTGCAAAGAGCAATTTATCTTTTTTGACAGGTACCACATCCAAACCATCATTTGCAATTAGCATAGGTGTCTTACCTCCAAAAGTTAACCAGAAATATGTGGAAGCTGCTGCATTGATTAATCGAACCCTTACTTTTTCTCCAGGTTTAAAATGGGAGTATTCCTGGCTCAGTTCACCGTTAGTTAAGAATGCGGGGTAATATACATCTGCTATATCTGCCCCTTCCATTCTTTGCTTCCAAAAATTAAACTGAGCCCCAAGAGCACCGCGAGCTATGACTTGGTTCAGTGGGGTGGCAGTTCCTTTCTTTATACCATACCACTCATTGCCTCTTTTCAAGTTTCGAAGTACATGCATTGGATCCTCATCAGTCCAATCAGATAAAACAATCACCAAATCTGAATCATATTCTAGCGTTTTAATTTTAGGTTCAATTACTATTGATCCATATACACCTGATTGTTCTTGTAACATCGTGTGAGAATGATACCAATAAGTACCTGATTGTTTAATTGCAAATTCATAAGTGAAGGTTTCTCCAGGTTCTATCGGTGGCGTATTTAGATAGGGTACACCATCATAGAAATTTGGCAATAATAGCCCATGCCAGTGGACGGAAGTCTCCATGTCCAATTTATTAGTAACATGAATTACCGCATATTCCCCTTCTTTGAAGTGCAATGTAGGACCAGGAATAGATCCATTAATTGACATGCCCATAGCTTTCTTGCCAGTAAGGTTAACCATCTTATTGTCAATGATTAATTCGTACTCCTGAATGGGCCAATTTTCGGAATTTCCCTCAATGGATGAATTCCGTTGGGCATTCAAAGTATTTATAAAAAGGAGACTAAAAAGTACTAATGCGAATTCCCTCACTCTTGTGTTATTTTATAATTTTAAAAGGTATAGAAACTTTGTATTTTTCCCATTCCAAAATGATGAGGCCTTCTGAATTATCCTTTTGTTCAATCCGATATTCTAAATGTTCAACTGGTTCTATAATTGAATTTGGAGCGACCTCTACCCTTAATACATCTTCTGACTCTTTATATTTATTCGATCCATGCTGATCCCATCTGGAATTAAATATTATTGTCCAACTTTTAATATTTGGAATTATAAATATGGCGTACTTTCCGGCAGGTAAAGCATTGCCCCCAATCATAAGATCTTTATTGGATTCTATCCAGGTAGCATCTCCAGCACCTGCTCTCCATAGCACATCATATGGGACCAGGCCTCCAAATATG
>JAJCYJ010000491.1 GCA_029262975.1 Saprospiraceae bacterium | reverse complement strand
CCTTTATGCGCCCTGTTTCTGAAAAAATACTCAACAGGTTGATAGATAAAGGGAAAATTACAGAAGATCAGGCAACATTAGCCAGACTTGTACCGATCAGCAACAACATATGTGTGGAAGCAGATTCAGGGGGACATACGGACAGGGGTAATGCAACTGTCTTACTTCCCGCCATTCAACAATTAAGAAGTGACATTCAGAAAGAGTTTAACTATGAGATACCTATTCGTATTGGACTCGCAGGAGGCATTGGTACGCCACAATCTGCGGCAAGCGCCTTCGTCATGGGAGCGGATTTTATACTTACAGGCTCTATTAATCAATGTACGATTGAGGCATCTACCAGTAGTGCTGTGAAAGATTTACTTGAGAATATTAATGTTCAGGATACTGCTTATGCTCCCGCAGGTGATATGTTTGAAATTGGCGCAAGGGTACAGGTGCTCCGTAAAGGTGTACTCTTCCACGTCCGAGCTAACAAATTATATAATTTGTACAACCAGTATAATTCCCTGGAAGAAATACCCGAAAAAACCATTGCTCAATTAGAACGTGACTATTTCAAAAAGCCATTGTCTGAAATTTGGGATGAAACCAAAATCTATCTTCGAACTAAAGGAAAAGAGGCTGAGATTACGCGGGCTGAAGAAAGCTCAAAATATAAAATGGCGTTGGTTTTTCGCTGGTATTTTGAATATAGTAGCAAATTGGCTTTTAAAGGTGATTTGAAAGAAAAGGTAGATTTTCAAATCCATACGGGACCAGCTCTTGGAGCCTTTAATCAATGGGTAAAAGGTACCAAATTAGAAAATTGGAAAAATCGACATGTAGATGAAATTGGAATTGAGTTAATGGAAGGCACAGCAGCCTTACTAAAAAATACTTTAAAAAAAATAATTGAGTAATTTATGAATTTTGACTAAAACCAAAAATTCAAAATTAGTGGAACGTAAGTTTATAAATAAAAATAAATTCTAACTATGCAGGAAGACTATGTATACTTAAAACCGAATACAGTTATTGAGCCACTCTGGGATCATTGGTATGCCTGGACACATCTTACTTCTCCCGCTACCGCTGCGATGAATTTGATGGGTAGACATTTGAAAATTATGGATTCATTTATAATGAGCCCAAAGGCGCATGAAATTGCTGTTAATAATCCTAAAATGTTAGGAGGCCCATTCATGGATATTGATCCCAGTAGAGTAGGGGAGGTAAAACAGCTCAGAGAGGAAACTGTACGAAAAAGAGCAGTTCAAATCCAATTTGCAGAGGCCATTAAAGAACTAACTAAACTGCTCAAATTAGAAGGCCAGGGATATTCATTGGATGAATTATATGAAAGAGTACCTGAAATTCTGAAAGGATATGTTGAATTAGTTTATGATTTAAACAATAATCCTTCATATCGGATTTTTGAAGCATTACTTTATAATAGTGATGTGTACTCTGAGGATGCGCAGAGCATTGCTATGTGGATGACTAATAATGATGAGCGACCTTTTGTGTTAAGTACGCCCAGACTCGAAGGAGATAAGGATGTCCTCCATCTATCGATTCCTTATAAAGATGAAGCCATCGACGTTCTTGGAAAAATGAAACGTTCGGCATCTAGCTTTAGTCAGATTAAAGAAAAGTTGGGTATTGCAGAAGAGCAGGAAACTTTATTCAAATCTTTCTTTACAACTGAAAAGCCAAAATCGTATGAACGATATACTGGAGATAAGGTCAGAATGAGATATATGGGTCATGCCTGTATACTTGTCGAGACAAAAGACATAAGTATTTTATTGGATCCTCTTGTAAGTTATTACGGATATCAAACCGAAGTCGGACGGTTTTCAGATGTCGATTTGCCAGATATAATAGATTACGTCCTAATTACACACAATCATCAAGACCATATACTTTTTGAAACCTTGCTTCCTATGAGGCATAGGATCAAAAATCTAATTGTGCCCGCCTCAACAAGTGGTTCTCTTCAGGATCCTAATTTGAAATTGATGTTTAACATTATGGGATTTGATCAGGTAAAAGAGATCAAGGCATTTGAGACAATTGAATTTGAAGATTGTGTAATAACCGGAATACCATTTATGGGTGAACATTCAGACTTGAATATTCAGTCTAAAGTGTGTCACCATATTAGGGTAGGTGATTTTTCTATGCTTTTTGCTGCTGATTCATGTAATGTTGAACCAAAAATATATGAGCATGTACATCGCTTCATTGGGGATGTTGATGTATTATTTCTTGGTATGGAATGTGATGGTGCACCCTTGACGTGGTTATACGGACCATTATTGAGCGAATCGCTAGCAAGGGACAAAGATCAGTCAAGAAGATTGGCAGGTTCTAATTGTAAAAGAGGAATGGCCTTGGTGGAAGCGATAAATGCCTTAGAAGTTTATGTATATGCGATGGGACAGGAACCATGGTTAGAATATATCAGTAGTATCAAATATACTGATGAATCTAAACCAATTGTTGAGTCAAACAGACTGATCGACATTTGTTTAAGTCAAGGCAGAATTGCTGAAAGATTGTTTGGTGAAAAGGAGATACTATATAGTAAATATCCTGTAGCGGAATTGTACTCGTAAGCTCTTGTTTTTATAAATTAATTCGTAAATATTTTATAAGTTATGGTGGCTAATTATAATAATGGAATCATGTTTTTTAGAAGATCATGTTTGAATCTGACAAGAACGCATTCAATTGTATTTCATAAAGTTGAATCCTAAAAGAGATAGATGATCTGATTGCAAAGGCAGATCAGAATTATAAATAGAAAGTCAATTTTAAAAAACCTAAACAGATAAAAAAGTAATACAAAATCATGTGCATATTTTGTGCAAATGAATTAATAAACTACTCAATTAAAAAAAATGCTATGATGAATCTCAGACTGTTTTCAGTAATCCTTTTTATTCTACAGTTTTCTTACTCGGCAATTGGTCAGGATGGACCTAGCAAACTCGGCTACTTATATTCTCATCAATTGCCAAATAGCGCACTCATCTTGTCTCCTCCACCAGATACTGGCTCGGTGGCTTTTGCTTTAGACCAGTATTTAGCGACAGAAGTTTTTTCGCGTGCAAGTTATAAAAGACAAATGCAGGCAATATCCGATGCGAGCACAGATTTGGCAAATAATCAACCATTTGATACTATTATTGGAATCACTATCGATAGTATAAATACGCCTATATTAATGAATCTATGTATTAATGGTTCTCTCGATGCCTATTATTCTACAGTTGCTGCCAAGGATAAATATGAACGTACGAGACCTTTCGTTTATAACCGTTGGTATACGTGTACACCAGAATTGGATGAAGGACTAAGTAAGGATGGTTCATATCCTTCCGGTCATTCTGCATATGGATGGGCATATGCACTAATATTATCTGAAATATTTCCGGATAAAACTACAGAATTGCTTGTTCGGGGGAAGCAATTTGGCATAAGCCGTAATGTTTGTAATGCCCATTGGCATAGTGATGTAGAAGCTGGAAGAACAATGGGAAGTTCAACTGTGGCGCGTCTTCATGCCGATCCTGTATTTCGAGCTGACATAGAAAAAGCTAAAAAAGAAGTTGCTCGATATATGAAGAAGAAATATTAGACAATGATGATTAAGTGAGATCAATATGACCAAATTGGTCTCACTAATTATAATTGTTAACGCGATATTTTGAGACTAACAAGTTCTTATTATCACGATTCATTTTGATTCCAGAATAGATAGTTTGTAAGAGAAATTAAAATCATTAAAAAGAGACGAGCAAATAAATTTTCTTCCATAATGACTTAGAAAAGATTAGGTCAGATGAATATTTAAAATGAATTAAAACTTTTTAAATGATAGAAATAAAATGAATGACTTGGTTGAAACCAGTAGTATCTAAAGTCATCTTTTTATTTAAAACTTTATAACAGACTATTAAAGAATAATGACTAAAACACATTTATGACTAAACCAGATTATAAACATTTTCTTTCACTTATGGATCTGTCACCGGAATCTATCGACTACATGGTAAACAGATCCGGGTATTTTGCTAACTGCGCTTCTAATTATCCAAAAGTTCTTCTTGAAAAGGTTGTTGGAATTTATTTTCCAATTCCTTCTACGCGTACTAGAACTTCTTTTAGTGTAGCGGCTATTCGACTTGGGGCTAGTATCGTATCCTATGGCGCCAAGGATTTGCAACTGTCTACTGGAGAGACTATTAAGGATACGGCAAGAATACTATCCAATTATTTAGATGCAATGGTGATAAGGACAAATGGTAGTGATCAGGAAATGAGAGATTTTGCCAGTATGGACAATCTGGCTATCATTAATGCCATGAGTGCTTGCGAGCATCCTACCCAGATAATAGGTGATTTAGCGACCATAAAGGAACAATTCGGACAATTGCGTGGCAAGCATTTGCTTTATTTAGGAGAAGGTAATAACACTGCGGCGGGTTTAGCTTTGGGAGTGGCCAAAATGAATGGCATGAGCGCTACTTTTATTACACCTGAAGGATATGGTTTATCTCCCGTTATTCTTAGAAAAGCGAAAGAATTAGCTGAACATTATGGTGCTATCATAGAACAACATCACGATGCAGACTCACTTCCCAAAGATGTGGATATAGTTTATGCGACAAGATGGCAAACTATGGGAGTAACTCATGAAAACGATAATTGGAAAGATGCATTTTTACCTTTCCAGGTCTCCAGGGATCTGATGAAGAAAGTCTCTCATTCTGAAACTATTTTTTTACATGATCTTCCAGCTGTCCGTGGCGATGATGTAACATCAGAAGTGCTCGACGGAACCCAAAGTCTTGCCTGGCGACAGGCTGAATACAAAATGTATGCGGCTATGGCGATTATAGAGTGGTGTCTGACAGCAAATAGTAAATCATAAATATTTCTAATTCGTAAATCCCTTGAAACTTAAAACTTAAGATTTAAAAATCATGATGAATATAAGAACATATAAATTAATAGACTTTGGAGATAGGGTTGCTATAAAAACAAAGAAAAATTCATATAAGGGATATGCCAAAAAACTTAAACAATAAAATATCACCAAAGAAAACCACAACTATTATTTAGAAAGTAGATAGTAATTGAAAAAATCGAACCGCCCTCATAAAACATAAAACTCACAACAATGCATCAAACACAAGGAATATTATCATGTATAGGGAATACCCCATTAGTGCTTTTAGAAAAATTATTCTTGAATGCACCATTTTTTCTATATGCGAAAGTGGAAGGATTTAATCCTGGAGGTAGTATCAAGGACCGACCTGCGATCAGAATGTTAAGAGAAGCTCTTCGGTCCGGGAGGATAGATGAGCATACCACAATAATAGAATCAAGCTCGGGAAATTTGGGTATCGGCCTGGCTCAAGTTTGTGCTTATTTAGGCTTGAATTTCATTTGTGTGACTGACGAAAGATGCACCGAAATGAATCGCAGAATAATGCAAGCATATGGTGCAGAAGTTGAGATAATTACAAAACCAGATATCATCACCGGTGATCTGCTTACCGCCAGACTTAAGAGAATCGAGTACTTGTTGCACACGATTCCAAACAGTTATAATTGTAATCAATACAAAAATCAGTATAATCCTGCAGCACATTACAGTACAATGGAAGAAATACTGAAGACTTTGAAATCTAAAGTTGACTATATCTTTTGTGCCACAAGTACTTGCGGCACATTACGAGGTTGTTCCGATTATTTGAAGGACAAAGGATTGTCTACCAAAGTAATAGCTGTGGATGCAAAAGGTAGCGTCATATTTGGTGATAAACCTGGAACACGATTGATTCCTGGTCATGGAGCAGCTGTGACACCTTCGCATTACAATAGTGGACTTGAAGATAGACATATTCTTGTTTCTGATCAGGATTGCGTAATTGGATGTCGCAAATTGATCGGCAGCGAAGGAATACTTGCAGGAGGATCTTCTGGCGCAATTATATCAGCAATTGATAAAATAAAATATGAAATTCCACCAGATTCTATATGTGTTGCTATTCTACCTGATAATGGTTCAAGATACCTTGATACCATTTATTCTGATATATGGGTAGCTAAGCATTTTGGCGAATCAATATTACAGCAAATTACCCAAAATGAGGTCTTGGTAAATTCAAATTCTTATACTTAAATATGACAATTGCAATTCAAGTCTTTACTATGATTCTATATGTTGTCTTGTTATAATATGAATGAAACATAAGGTAGGAGTAAATTAGAATAATTCAATCGAAGCCAAATTGTATACCATTTTAATTTAGAAAATTAATTGTAAAATGATCGCTTGTCAGAAAGATGAGTACTTAGGTCAACAATAGATCTGTATCTAACACTTTTAAAATGAAAATCAAATTCAAAGAATGAAGAAGAATGCTTTAATTTTGTTAAAAGGAGACGACATTAATCAGCTTTTGAAAGATAGTGAAAATGAAATTATTGAGGTTGTTAAAAACGCGTACCAACTTCATGCTTTAGGAGACTCTTACATGCCTGAAAATTCATACCTTCGATTTCCTGGAAAAGATAAAGAACGTATTATCGCTAAGGCGGCATGGATAGGAGGGGGTTTCGATAGCGCAGGATTGAAATGGATTGCTTCCTTTCCAGGCAATATCACTAAAGGAATAGAAAGAGCTTCAGCTACTTTGATTTTGAATTGCCCCGATACCGGTCATCCTACTGCTATTCTTGAAAGTTCGGTCATTAGTGCTAAACGAACTGCTGCAAGCGCCGCACTTGCAGCTCAGGTTATGTATCCACCTGAAGTACTCTTGTCTGTCGGAATTGTAGGTTGTGGTGTAATAAATTTTGAAACATTGCGCTTTTTACTCATGGTCTACCCAATGATTAGATCGGTGTACTTGCTGGATTTAAGTAAAGAACGAGCGGCTTATTTCAAAAAAAGAGCCCTCGAATTGAACCCTGATTTGTCAATTTATATTAAAGAGGAAATTCAATCCCTGTTGGCGGTTGCACCGGTTATTGCTTTTGGAACGACAGCCGTTAAGCCTTTTCTTGACTCTGTTGAAGGACATTTGCCTAATGCCGTTCTCTTGCATACTTCGCTTCGCGATTTGACAGCTAAGGTTATTTTATCCGCCGACAATGTAGCTGATGATATAGATCAACTCTGTAGTAATGAGACTTCTATCCATATCGCTGAAAGAGAATGCAATAATCGAAATTTTATTAGGACAACCCTGGGTGATATTTTAAATGGCAACGCTGCACCTTATGATTCTGAATCAAATCTTCATATTTTTAATCCATTCGGTTTGGGAATTTTAGATATGGCTGTGGCTAATTGGATAGAAAAGAAGGCGCGAAAGGAGCAGTTAGGAATGGCTATAGAAAATTTTGTACCCAAAGCTTGGACAAGCTATTAAGAGATGTATAAATTAATTTTTTTGCATGAGCATTAATATGGCTGTCTGACATGTTCAGGAGTATTACAATTTGTACATGAAATGGCAAGATTTAGGAGCACACTTAATTGAATATCTTAGTCGATGGAATCATTAATGAACTTGTTAATAAAAGTAAAATCATAATTAATTGGAAGCTTCCAATTGTAAAATTGTATTTCTATTTTCAGGACAAGGAAGCCATTATCAAGGAATGGGTGAAAGTCTATTTGAATCCAACACTTGTTTTGCTAATTCTATGTATCAAAGTGATGCGTTTATTATGCAACATACCGGCCAATCCCTGGTGGAAGAGCTTTACTTCCGTAAAAGTGAAGTCTTTGATGACTTGCTTGTAACTCATCCTGCAATTGTTGCTATAGAAGTGGCAATGATAGAAGTAATGAAAGAATTGGGTGTCACACCTCATTATATATTTGGCAATAGTTTAGGAGAGTTTGCAGCTGGAGTTGCTGATGACATTTGGACAAGTCAGCGGGCGCTGGAAGTTTCAATTGAACAGGCGAAATCGATCATTCAAGTGTGTGTTCCTGGGGGTATGATCGCTGTCATGGATGAAACTAAAAATAGTATTATACCATTATTAGAGCAATTTAATCTCCATTTGGCTTCAGAGAATATATCCAATCATTTTACTGTATCCGGGCCATCTATACATTTGAATGCATTTGAAAATCAACTGAGAAGACTGGATATTTCTTACATGAGATTACCGGTGGCATATCCTTTTCATAGTCCCTCGATCGAACCAGCCAAATCGGAGTTTTTATATAATAGTTATCTGTCAAGTCCCCATGCAAAACCATCCAACAGGTTTATTTCAGGATTATATAATCGAGCGCTCGATGAACTACCGGACGATTATTTTTGGAAGGTGATCAGTCACAAGACCAATCTTATTTCTTCTGTGCAATATATGGAATCATTAGGGCCATGCTTCTATATTGATTTAGGCCCTTCTGGCACTATGGCAACATTTGTTAAATATAATTTAGGGCGGGAATCTAATTCTACAATATGCCAAATTATGACGCCATATAAAAAAGAACTGATTCAAATCGAACTACTCCAGGATCTTTTAAAAATGGATATATGATTTCATCTTCATTAAAAATAGACTTGCTCAGGGAAAAACAAAAGTTTAAGGCGGGTCTGGCGATATTGAAAAGTGAACTTTCTGATTTAGGGATGCATGAAATTTCGCTTCATCCGGAAGAGAAGAAAGTATTTAATCAGTATACGAATAGTAAAAGAAAAACGAGTTATTTATTGGGAAGGTTGTCGTCAAAAATGGCAATACTGAAATTAGTGGGTAATATAGAGCCGTCGAATATATGGATTGACTCTGGCATCTTTCAGTTTCCCGTAGTAAAAAGTTCCAATGTCCAAAATGTTCAAGTTAGCATCACTCATTGTGACAGCATAGGGCTTAGTATTGCATTCTCCGAAAATCATCCTATGGGTATTGACTTGGAAAAGATTGTTAAGGAGCGGGTTGATGTAGTTCTAAGTCAGATTACTGCTAAGGAAATGAATTTATTAGACAAGATCGGGATGAATAATGTGCATGGATATTATAATATATTTAGCGTGAAAGAATCTCTTTCCAAAATCATAAGAACAGGGATGATGTTGGATTTTAAATATTTTGAATTAGATTCAATTACAATTAATCAGCCAATATTCGAGGCAAGTTTCTGTCACTTTGGACAGTACAAGGCACTTGGTTTTATTCAAAATGGATATGTGTTTTCTCTGGCTCTGCCGAAAAGATCTACCATCCCTGAGGATCAAATCAATAATATCCTTAAGTCAGTCAATGGTGTTTTGAATAGTTGATGTGGCTTCGCTCGACCATCCGCTCCGCTCAACCACCTGGAATACCTTATATTTTTAGTATCACATGTGATCCAGCGGTGCCGAGATTACAGTATAACAAGTCCTCTGAAAAGTTATATTCCAAGTAACCCTTACATTTACACCCAAATAGCATAGAACTGTATCATGACCCTTGCTAAAATTAAGTTTGCTACATTAGTCGCAATCATATTAATGCTCAACCTCGTATTGACAGCACAGAAAGATGGTAATCAACTTTTTGACAATTCTTTCCTGCATCAGATAAAGATTCAATCTAATAGTATTCCTAATCTTTGGGATGCCATAACTCGTGATTATGTGTTGGTCAATGTAACTATCGATGGCAATAATGTCGATTCAGTAGGCATTAAATTGAAAGGATCTACTTCGGCACACGATGAACAAAAACCGTTGGAAATAGATCTTAATGAATATGTGTCAGGCAAGAAATATAATGGGTTGAAAAAATTTGAATTGCATAATAACTATATGGATTCTTACCTGCAGAGAGAAAGTCTGGCGTATGAGTTGTACAGAAGGGCAGGCCTTCCTTCGCCACGAACTGCTTATGCAGAAGTCTATGTAAACAACGTATTCAGAGGTGTTTATTCAATTACTGAAACGATCGATAAAACATTTTTAAATCATAATTTTCCCAGTAGCGGGGGGAGTTTGTATAAAGGCGTATTTGGAGATCGAGGATTTTCAGTCGAACTCAAAGAAGGGACGATGGCAGAATTTGACAACTTTAAAAGTAATCTTCAAGCTACTACTCTTGAAGATTATGTAAACCTTGAAGATTATTTGAAACAATTGGCTACGGATATAATTGTCGGAGACTGGGATAGTTATGCCTACTACAGACATAACTTTTACATTTATTATGAAACCAAGAGTGAACGATTGAATTTTATAAACTGGGATCATAATAATGCTTTTAGAGCAAAGCCCAAGGAAAATGACCTTTATCCAGTTGGAACTTTTCCTGCATTTAACAACTTAATTGAAAATCCTCTGCTTAGGCCAAAGTATGAACAAACTCTATGCGAGTTGTTGTCTTATTTAATTGACACGAACTACATCTCGAATTTTGTCACAAATAATTACAGCATCATTAGCAGTAATGCTCATGGCATAGTTGCAGCGGATCCTGCTCCTCTGATTGCCTATATAACAGAAAGAAAACAGAGATTTACTGAAACATTAATTGATAGTGGGGTGGCTTGTACTGAAATATCTTATCCTCTTCAACGTGGTAATCTTGTAATTAATGAATTCGTGGCTTCAACCGATAGCCTTCATGGAATATTTCAAGTTGATGGTGGCGCACCGGATTGGATAGAGCTTTATAATAACACTTCTTCGGATATTGCATTGGATAAGTATTATTATCTCAGTGATGATAAGAACTTTGCGAAAAAATGGAATTTCCCAGAGGAAGTGACTATCCCCGGCAATGGTTTTTTAATTATATGGGCGGATAACAATATACATGAACCTGGCATTCATGCAGGATTTAAAATAGATAAAGATGGAGGAGATTTACTGATGACTTATGAAGATTTGACTGAAATACAAAATATCGGTTATAAGAAGCAGCGAGTAAACGTTGCATATGCCAGATTGCCAAATGGTATCGGAGATTTTGTGAATCAATCGCCTACCTACAATACTTATAACAATACAGTTGTGACGCTCGATGACCTACAAGATTCTGAAGTCTTTTTATATCTAAATCCAAATATTGAATATATATCAATCAGATCAAAACGACCGGTTACGTATATTGCAATTTCAGACCTTGCTGGGAACGAAGTCAAAAAGGTTATAAAACCCATTTTTCCGTTGAGTCTTAAGGAACTCAATTTGGGAGAATATCTTTTACGGATTGAGATAGGTGATCAGTCTTATACTTCTAAAATAGGGAAATATTAATCAGAAAACAGTCTGGGAGTAGTACATTCGGAGCAAACAATATATAACCCTTATAGAGATATGAATCTTCGGATTTTAACTTCCTTTGTACTCAAATTATACAAAAGAGAGGAGCTCCGATATTAAGAATGATTGAAATCGGATAAATAATATTTTTGATTTAAAGTATAGTTGAATATTCTTGGAATAATAGAATTTAAAAATGAAAAAAATATACTCTGAATATTTGTGATTCAAATCCTTATAATACACACCTTGTTGACTACCTTCTTGTCGTCTTCTTGTTCCAATGTTTACACTTAAAAACATGAATAAGATAGATCTGCTGATAACTCGAATACGATGCCATCAGAGTATATGCCAACAGAACCCAGTATCTGTTATGTCAAATGTTTTATTGGAGATACCTATAATATTTATCCGGAATAATATTTAAACTCGTAGTATTAATCTATGACCACCGGCCCACTATCTATTTCAATTGTAACTCTTTTTTCCAATACCTGAACTGCACTTACATCATAATTTACGCCTCCTTTAATTACAATCGTTTGACCATGAGCTGCTACTGCTACAGCCTCTTCAAATGTTGCAAAAGGAATCGATTGAATGCCAATACCACATGGAGTGCATTGGTTGTCCACATAAATTTTACTTTGAATCGGTTTTTCAGTAACCCACACACCTCTGCCATACGTTGTCGCATATAATTTTCGCCTTCCGTATGTGTCTTCATTTCCAAATTTTAATTCTGTTATTTCTGCAAAGACAGGTCCATCACTGACACCCATAATATTTGGAGATACAGCCCATTCCTGCCCTCCATTTTCAGATGCTAAAATACCCAAGTCTGTCCCGGCATAGATCCAGCCGGATTTAGTAAGATGCCACGTCAGCGTGTTAATATGCAATGATGGAAAGCCGGTTGAGCTTTCACTCCAGGACGTACCTCCATCTTCAGAAACCCAAATATTATCATCATAGTAGCCCCCTGTTGAGATGAGTATTTTATTAATATCATCAGGTGCTATGGCGATATCTGTAATTACCCGATCTCCAAATATTCCTGCGCTACCCACATACTGCCAGCTGCTAAAACTTCCGCTGGAATTATCCCTGTAAAGGTCTCCATTGCTATATCCTACAAATACTGTTGATCCTGTCGCATCTATTTCAATCGCCGTTACCCGCTCACCACTAATTACCGCTCTTGGGCTTACATCTGTAAACGTGCAACCGGCATCATCGCTATACCATAATCGCTCACCTGCGACACATATTTTATTTCCGTCGTTCTCAAAAACTTTCAGTGGTGCAATAAATGAAGGGTTGTCCTGGACACTAAGAGACGCAACTGCTCCTCCATTACAATTTTGAATATTTATCGCACCATTCAAAGAGGCGATTCTAAATGTATCAGTACCGTTTAGCCTTATATAATTGCCGAATTGGGTAGAGAGATAAGTATGCCCTTCTCCTGTAATTGCACAATATCCGCCATCTCCTCCCCACAGATGACTCCAGGTCACACCACGATCGGTGGATAGCATCGTTCCGTTATCCTGGCTACCTCCGATGATACTATCTCGTCTGACATCTGAGGCATAAAATTGAATCGTACCCAAAGTCGTTCCATTTTTCAAATCCCATCCGCTATTTTCGCTTACGGATAACCAATCATCGGTAGCTACAATACCTCCATCATTTCCGAAATATACTTTTCTATTGGTGCTCATATTATAATCACTCGTTTCTACAATGATATGGTGATCTGCATGTGCCGATGTTCCAGCGAGATATCCACTCGCATCACTTATTTTTGTAAATGACACACCGCCATCCATACTCCTCCATAGATTTATGCCGCCAATAATCAGTCGGGGTGAAAATCCAGGATCAACCCAAATTGTATTATTGTACCAGCCTTGATTAATTCCGCTTCCATTTAAAAAGACGTCCACCGCTAAATTCATATCTGTCCAGCTTGCACCCCCGTCAGTCGACTTATATAGAAATCCATCATCACTGTCACCCTGGCAAAGAGCATAGACCGTCGAAGGATCATTTGGGGCAAGCGCAAATTCTATTCGGTTTAGTGTGTCCACTCCTGGTGTATTTGGAAAAATTATTTGACTCGGAGGCGTAAGATTCGATTTCGGAAAAATATAAGCAAGAGAATTTGATGTGCCCAGAAATAGCGTGTCACTACCACTTTTTACTTCAATATCCAGCCCTTTCCCTGGAACAGGACTTGAACTATGAGAAAGTAATTGACCATAACCTGAAAATCGCACAACTTTTGCACTAAGTGTGAGTCCTTGATCAAGGTTTTTGGTTTCTTCAAAAGTTGCAGCAAATAAGATGCTGGGATCGTCAGGATCCAGGACAACTTTACTCACCCAATAAAATTTATTAATTCCTGCGGATGAATTGTTCGCTGGATCATTGATGATTGCCGGAAGAAGTTGCCATGAAGTACCACCATCAATTGATC
Organism: Saprospiraceae bacterium; assembly: GCA_029262975.1. GTDB lineage: Bacteria > Bacteroidota > Bacteroidia > Chitinophagales > Saprospiraceae > JAJRXG01. The sequence continues at coordinate 10,116 of JAJCYJ010000491.1, read as the reverse complement.
TAAAGATACCTGCTCCAGGATTGGCTTGACTGAACGTTCCGTTTATTGCAGGACCTGCAACAATTGCCTCACCGGTACTGACATACATTGTATCAGGCCGAACAGGATCGATTACAATACTCGTGATAGAAAGACTAGCCAGGAAATCAGAAATTGGTGTCCATGAGGCCCCGCCATTGATAGATTTCCAAACGCCACCACTACTTCCTCCTACATAAATTATACTTGGATTTGAAGGATGAACTGCGATCGCCCTGATCCTGCCGGAAAAATTTCCAGGTCCCAGTTCTTCCCAGGTCCCGATACCTGCATCTTTGAATTGCTTCTTTGTATTTTGATCTATTTTCAATTTTATAAAATTGCGTGTATCGTTTACGATCTGCTGATCGACAGCTCCACCCCGCATCATTAATCGATGCTCTTCTCTACCGTCAGGACTGGTTCCTGGATCGAATAATAAATCTTTTTGTTGTGTATCTAAATCAATCAGGAAAATTGAAATTAGAATACTCGTGATTCCCGTAAGTTGTATTAATATTTTCATGATCTATCTATTGAAGATTGACAAGAACCAGAATAAATCCTTCTCCTGCTTTTAAAGAAGACATCGCTTTTCCAATTATGGCTCCTCGAGATTTTTTCTTCCTGGAAGCTTTCATAGCTTCTCCGGAAACATCAGAACTTGTTAAGAAGTCTCCTATTCTAATTTCACCATTCGTTGTATTAGCCTTCACGTAGGTCCTCCCTGAAAGGGTGATCAATTGATCTCCATAAGCTTCACTGCCTGCTTGACCCATTAATATTCCTGGTTTGATACCGTTAGCTCCCGAAACAATTCCGACTATCTTTCTGTCATAAGCTTGATTAGAAATCATGAGTTTGCCACTGTTTTTCGGGTCCAGGGAAACTAATGACCCTGGAACAATTTCCTCAACGGGATTGGTAAGATCAAACCTTTCGGCCAGATCCGAACCTCCTTCTATTTGAATCTCATCAGTCACAATTCTGGAATCTCCACTTCCATTCCAATCAGAGTCTAATTTGATACTTATCGTACCGGTAGAATCTGAAAGCTGTATTTTTCCTCCCTTTTGACTATCTTCTGCTTCAATTAAGACCGTTCTATCATCGTTATCATTGAACATGGACATAAAGCCTCCGAAGTTGGTACCAGTAGGAGTGGCAAATAATTTAATTCGGTCACTTCCTGCACTATTTTTAATTTTGATTTCACCACCATCATTAGGCCCATTGTGTAGTAATTCGATAGTCTCACCCACTATGACTTTTTGGCTCGGTGTGATTTTCATTATTTCATCAGCACCATTTACCACAAATGACAGACCCGAAGCACTTTGTAATTTTAAAACATTGCTGGCAGCAGAATCATCGTATAAAAAGTGATTGCCATTTCCATTATAAATTCTGAGACGGGCATTACCACTGCCATCTCCGTTTATTGTAAGACCATCATTACCTGTAACATTTAGTGTAAGTTTGTGATTTCCAGTAGTTCCACCCAGATAGAGTTGGCCAACTGAACCAGCGGCTAACATTGAAATATCCCCGGCATACCGATTCACATATAGCAAGCCTCCAGGCATGTTGTCTGATCTTGTCTGGATATCATTACCATCCAATGCGATATTTGTTCCGCTTACTGGTCCTAGTATTAGATTTCCTGAATAGGAGCTGTCATTGGTGATTTGAGAACCGTTTTCAATATGAGCGCCGACTTGTGCGGATACAGATCTCAGAAGTAAGAAGAGTAGTGATATGCAAATTGTATTTTTCATTTTTTAATTTATTTGCAGCAAGATGCTGTGATGATCGAATTGAATATTTTAATTGTTTTATAATTGGACAAGGTTATTTTATATCATACTTATTGAACTTTTTATTATGCCTTCTTCAAAAGCCCTTCTTACCAGGCCCGCAGCGTTTTTTACATTTAGTTTGTGCATTAAATTTTTGCGATGAGAATCAGCAGTATGAATGCTTATAAAAAGCATTGATGCGATCTCTTTAGAAGTATATTCGTGTGCGACTAAGTGCAAGATTTGAATTTCTCGATCCGAGACTACATGGTCAGAATTCATAAATAATATTATTTGACTCTAAGTAAGTAATAGCAACATCACTTGCGTGTCACCCAGGTGGGTGAAAGATTAAGGTGATAAAAAACCATGGTCTTTTACACTTTTATTAGATAGTGACATAGGTTAATATGTAAATCAGATTGTCTTCTTATGAAAGTGTTTAACCATGAATTCAGTGAAGGGTAATTTCCTATGACTTTGGGAAACCTTAGTTGATCCGAATTGAAAAGGAGATAAAGAAAGCCTGTGATTCTGGGTAGAAGGTTATAATTGAACTTGGAAACATATTATTGGAAGACTTATAATTTGTGCCTATTGACTGATTACTTTACGGACCGCACTTACTCTGTCATTGACTTTCAATTTGTCAAAAATTCTTTTAATGTAAGTTTTAATTGTATTGATGCTCAAGTGTCGTTTTTCGCCAATTTGTCTATTATTCAATCCATCCAAAAGATCGAGAAAGATATCATATTCCTGATTGCTAAGATTGGGAGTGGAAACCTGATCAACAAATGATTTGTCTATATTTTTCTTTCTTAAGTACTCACTATGATTGAATAAGGCTATTTCAATTGAACTAATGAGATCACTGTCTTTATATGGTTTTACAATATATCCACCGGGCTTCGTATGTTTAGCACGCAGCAAGGTCGATCGGTCAGAATGTGAGGTCAAATATATAAAAGGAATATGATGATGCTTGTTGATCATTTCTGCCAGTTCAATGCCATCTTTTTGACCCCTGATCGTTATATCAAGCATAACAAGATCCGGATTGCAGCGGTGTAATTCACTTGCCGCTTTTTCGCTGTCGTAACACACGGCACATACTTCAAATCCCAATTCTTCTAAGGTATCACGAATGTCTTCTGCAATAAATACTTCGTCTTCAACAATTAGAATTTTAAATTCTGACATGATTCAAGCTGCTAATTTGTAGTCTTTTATTTCAAATACCGCATTTGATCCATTTGTCCCTTTTATGTCATATTCTGCATCCAATCTATTGGCAAAAGCATTTATCAACCTCAGGCCAAAACTATTCGCATCTATATTTCTTTCATTGTATCCAATGCCGTCGTCTGTGTATTCAAGATGCAATGTACCTCCAGCTGTGTGGTACAGCTGAATTAAAATCTTGCCTGATGTCCCTGACGGGAAAGCATGTTTAAATGAATTACTGATTAGTTCATTAAGTATTAATCCCATCGGTACGGCAGTATCTACATCAATTAGTAGATCCTCAATTTCCAGGTGAAGTGTTACTTTATCTCTATCTATTTTATAGGTTTCTAATAGTTCTGAACTTAATTTGTGAATGTAATCTCTGATATTGATACCACCCGGATTGCAGTCATCCTGATATAGATTTTGATGTATCAAAGCCATGGATCTTACCCGACTTCTGCCTTCATTCAGTGCTTGTTGTGCCTTTTGATCAGTAACACTTCGTGATTGTAATTTTAATAAGCTCGAAATAACCTGGAGATTATTCTTGACTCTATGATGAATTTCTTTGAGTAAAAATTCTTTTTCTAATAACGATTTTGAAATAGTTTCTTTTTGTTCTTTAAGCGCCTTATTTAATAGGTTAGCTTTTTGTCTGCTTCGATAAAAATAATAAACAAAAATGGATAATCCAAATAAACCAATTATGGCAAAAATGAGATTTCTATTATTTTTTTGAAGGAGTAAATCTTTTATTTCATTTTCAGCAGAAAGGAGATGAATCTCTTGTTCCTTTTTTTCAGTTTCATATTTTTTTAAAGCGTCTACGACTCGAGCATCTTCTTCTTTTGTCAAGAAAGAGTCCTGCAAAATGGCACTTTCCTTAAAGTATTGGAGAGATTTCTTGAATTCTCTATTTACTTCATAGTATCTCGATAATAATTTTGATGCTGGCACCTGTTGTTCGTATTGTCCTATTGACTTTGAAATATCATAGCCTTGTTGCAAATCATCTTGGGCTTTTTTCATTCGCCCCAATTCCAGATATGCATTCCCCCTTCCTGTATGGGCGACAGCATGAATCAAAGGGTTTGCCTCATAAGGAATAAGTTCAAAAGTTTTATCAAAAGATTGTATTGCTTCAGCATATCTCCTTTGTTTGACCCTCATGCTGCCCTGGTTTAGTTTGGCATATCCCAACATTCCTGGTCGATTTAAAGCTTCAAAGATGGGACAAGCACGAGCGAAAAGAGCATCGGCTTTCTTTAACTGATCATGTTCCATATAATGTCCTCCTAGGTTAGAAGCTACATTGGCTATCCACAAACTATCATTTAGATCTTCGTAAATGGAGAGTGCCTGCTCCCAGTAGATGGCCGATGTTTCAGATTCTTTTCTTACTTGATAGACAATCGCGAGACTATTAGAAAGACGGGCAATCTTGGATTGAATATTCAATTCTTCGAATATCCTGATCGACTCTAATAGTTGGTCGATGGCATCATCAAATCTCTGGTTAACATACAGGGCCAGACCTAATGAATTCTTAGTTTCTGCAATTTCGAATAATGCCGATGTCTGATTGAGGATACTATCTAATCTTTCTGATGAATTCAAGACCCCTTTAGGGTCCTTGTATAAAGAAGCTTGTATCAATTCGTTGATTTGTTGGACTTGCTTCTTGTTTAATCCATTTTGATTCAGCTCTTCAATAAGTGAATCTATTTGAGCAAAAGAAACGAAGGGTGATAAAATGAAAAGTATGAAAAACAAAAGAAAATGGTGACGCATGCAACTGATATTAATATTTCAGAATGTTAAGATATCATTATTCATCATATAAGATAAAAGGTTTAGACTTCATTGATTAGGCCGCTCGGAGTATTATCAATAGATACTTCAATTGATTTTTTTATTTCTGTTAATTCTAGGAATATCAAATTCATGTCATTAATCGATTCATTCATACATTCTTCTTCCTTGAATTTATTATAAACTACTTCTAGTGTTTGTTTATTAGCCATTGAATTATGTCAGAGTAATTTTATGTTACGGATATTTCATTAGAACACTCTTTAATCACATATGACTTCTGAAAGAATAAGAATTTAACCATATCGTAAGCAAGAGGAATGTTTCCTATATCAAAGAAAGAATTATATCAAAACCAAATTGTCACCCACCTGGGTGAAACTTTCTGGACCTGGTTACACATTAAATTTTATGTTCTTTAAATTATAATGTTGACGCACTATTACACAAAGAGATTCTTGTCTAAGAATTGGTTTCGAAACTTTCCTTGAGGATCGAAGTCATTTAGAAGTGTTTTATAATCTTCCAATCTATCGATTCTGGATTGAAGAACCGTCGGTGCAAGAGTAAACAATTTTCCCCAGTGAGGTCGTACATGATAAACGTCTAATGCAGCTTCGATTTGGGGAAGCAATTCTTGAACTGCATCCCAATGTGGTTTGAATGTAAAGTGAATCGCAACGCACGGTTTTTTATAAAAAGGACTCATCCAGAAGTCATCTGCAGCAATAGTTCTTATTTCAGAAATGAATAAATGAGGACTAATTTTTTCCTGCATTTTTTCAATGGCAGTCATCGCCTGATAGCCATATTCCATGGGCACAAAAAACTCGGCTTGCAATTCTGCGCCACTACTGGGTGTAAATCCCATTTTAAAATGAGGCAAACGCTCATACCATGCTGCTTCAATGCCCATTTGTTCTGTACAGTGTTCGGCAGGATGAGATACTATCGGATGTAAATGACGAGTAGCCAAAGTGGCTCCAAAATATTGCTCTCCCGAAACAGTCGAAGAAGCATCAACCCGACTTTTAATCCATACTTCACTTATGTTTCTACTGCGCCAATCGGTGAATAAACTTACGCTGTAAGCGCTGGACATTATTTTTTCAAAATTTCTTTCCAAAGCAGACATGGGCATATTCTGATAGACTACTTGCTGCATTTGAAAAGTGGGCAGTAAGTCCAGTGTAACTTTAGTTATTAAACCTAGGCCACCTAAACCTACAACAGCACCATAAAATAAATCTCCATCTTTATCTTTGGATATGGTTACCACATCTCCATTTGCTTTCACTAATTCTATAGCTCTGACTACGGTATGTAAGGCACCATTATTCACTCCAGAACCATGGGTAGCTGTTGTACAAGCACCAGCAACAGAAATATGCGGCAAAGATGCCAAATTGTGGAGTGCATACCCATTTTGCTCTAATTGTTGGCAGATGTCACCATAACGAACACCAGCTTCGACAGTCACTGTATGTGCGACTTTATCAATGTTTAATACCTGATTCATTTTCTTTAATGAAACCTGGTTGTGTATGCTATCGGCAATTCGATTAAAAGAATGCTGCGACCCAAGACCTCTTAATGAGGATGATTTTTTTACGATTTGTTGGGCCTCCTTAACAGAGGTAGGGTAGTGTAGTCTGTTCGTGCTATAGGTTAAGTTTTTAGCCCAGTTGGTGAGTGGTTCTTCAGGAAAGTGATCTGAAAATTGAGAAGTGGATGGTTGTTTACAAGCCATATTTGGCACTAAAATACTTCCTGTTGTTACAATAGAAGCAGTTTTTATAAAGGTTCTTTTGTTCATTTTGAAAAGATTATAATGAGCATGTGTCTAGTATATTCTGCGATTAAATTCAATTCTAAAAGATATTAAAAGAATTTCACGAATGAGAATAATTCTAATTGTTTAAATTCTTATATTGGGAATAATTGTGGGGGCCAGTTTTGATAATCGGGAATATTCATAGCCACCTCAAATCTTCTCTTATCGAATCATCGGGCAGGTTGTCCAATTAGATTAAGCTTCAAGCATTAATCGAAATCTAATCTATGAATTTATTCGAATTAATAGATAGGACATTCAGGAAACATTTAAGTATAAAATGCATATCTGTCGAACTATTAATATTAGTAGGATGACAAAATGGATCTTTAAAATCTGTAAAAATCGGTATTGCATAAGTTATAAATCTTGCATATTATGCCTTTTTATTCACACTTCAATCTTACAATAAAATGAAAGTAGTAATTCAATTAGTCTCGTTTCTATTTTTGGCAACTAGTTTATATGCCCAACCCGTGGGTTTTAATATCGACAACATGGTACATGTATCCTTTCGTTATGATGATGGGATCGCGCCATTTTTTCAGGAATCATCGCATTATCAACCAGGTATACTTGAGTTCTTCGCTGACAATACATACCAGACTGGATCTGCGATGACTACTAGTGAATTCAGATTGCGCGATCCGGATCAATCGATGGAACTAAACCTCAGTTCGCTTGTATTGAAGATGACAGGAGGTGCCCCATTTGAAGAACGCGTAAGGCTGGACTATGATGGCCTCAATTTTGTAAATGGTGCCTCTTGGGGCGCACTGGATGCTCGTATCCTGGGAAATGGAGGACAACTTGATTTATATACAGGTGTCAACGGCAATGCTCTGGCCATGTTGGGTTCGACCTCTTCTAATAGTCTTCAGGGCAATCTTAGATTATATGGTCCAAATGGAGGTTTTAGAATATACGATGCTGTGGCTTCCACCAACTATGGATATTCATGGTATTATGGAGAGGACGGATCAGTGAATCTTTACTTCGGAATATCTGCAGATAGGAGTGATGGAAGAATCATCATGTACGATGACAATAGTGCTGCGCAAGGTGGTATGTACATAGACGGAGCGAACCAGGGGATCATTTGGGGAGATATCAAAAGCTTTCGTATGAAACATCCCGACAAGAGTAATACCGAAATATGGTATGCCAGTATAGAAGGTCCCGAAGCTGCCGCTTATGAAAGAGGCACAACTAAACTAGTTAACGGAGAAGCTTTTATTGAATTTTCTGAGCATTATCGGATCGTCGCCAATCATACATCGATGACTGTCAATCTGACCCCATTAGAATGGGATACATATGGTCTGGCGGTTGTTGAAAAAACGGCTAATGGATTCAGAGTCAAAGAACTCAAAGGCGGAGCAGGCAATTTTTCTTTTGACTGGGAGGTAAAATGTGTCCGTAAAGGCAAAGAAAAATTCAGGGTAATCCGAAGCGCTGATGATATGAATAATCCCGTAGCTGAAGCCGGGGATGAAAAACCTGGAAGATTCAGTGAAAAGGTGAAGACTAAAGTGAACGCGCTGCCATACTTGCAACACAACCACGTTGAGGGGTGTGTGCATTATAAGCAAACCAAGAAATAGCGCGCTAATACCCATTATCCAAGGGGTATCAACTCCTTGTTTTGTTGGTTTCAATGTGGGCACAAAGGATTAAATCTGTCCGCCGCAGGAGGAACCCGTTGGATGGAAATATTCCTCCAAGGGGTTTCAGCCCCTTGTTCTGTTAGTTTCAACAAAGGCACAATGGGTTAAACCTGTCCGCCGAAAGAGGAACGCATTGGATGGAAATACTCCGTTGTTGGGATTCAACCCTGTATCAATTCAATTGTGGTAAAGAAGAGGAATCTTACTATCGCTTCAGTATATTAGCCTCCCAACTATATCAAGTCAGCATGAGATACCTTTTGACCTTTTTTGCACTCCTTATATTGACCTCTTCATTTAGCCAGGAGGCGCACCGCAGATGGCGTAAGATGAACCAGATACGCAATGACAAATTTGATTTGATATTGCCAGAAGTTATGAAGGAGAATGATATCGATATGTGGATTGTCATGTGCAGAGAAGGAAGCTTTGATCCGCTTTATCCCGATTTAGGTGAAGGGTATGTAGGATCTACAGGTTACTACATATTTACGGACAATGGTAGTGATAGAATTGAAAGGGCGGTATTAGGCATCAGTGGATACCTCTTGAAAGAAGGAGGGTCATATGATTACTATGGCTCCGAACCTGAACTTAAAAAGTATGTGGAAGAAAGAGACCCCGAACGGATAGGTCTTAACTTTTCCAAATCCATTGGTGGAGCGGATGGTTTGTCTTATTCAGGATTTCTGGAATTAGCGGAAACTCTTGGTAAGAAGTACGAGGAAAGATTTGTCTCTGCTGAAAAATTGGTCTCTGATTTTAGATCAAGACGTGTCGCAAGCGAGATTGCCGTGTATGGGGAAGCATGCGAATTGTCTTATACGATTGCCGAAAAAGCCTTGTCCAATGCTGTGATTACACCAAATGTAACGACTCTTGAAGATGTAGCATGGTGGATGAAAGAGGAGTTGCACCGTCACAATCTTGAATCATCTTTTGGTATGCCATCTGTATATGTCACTAGTCTTCGTGGAGTGATTGCTACATCTAATGACAGGATTATTCAGAGAGGGGATGTAATAATGATTGATTGGGGAGTCGGGTTGATGAATATGTACACCGACATGAAACGCATGGCGTATGTTTTGGATGAAGGAGAGACCCGGGTGCCTCCAGGAATTCAAAATGCCTTTGATCAGGCGGTAAAAGTTCGGGATATTATCAAGAAGACGATCAAGCCGGGAGTAACCGCACAAAAGGGTGAAGACACAGTTTATGAAGCCCTTACGAAGGCTGGGTTTAATAAGATGAAAGGTTTTAACCAATTTACGGATATCGACAAGACAGATGTTATCATAGGTTGTCATTCCGTCGGTAATTGGGGTCATGGCGTTGGACCATCAATTGCATTTTTTAATCCAGTCCGTTTGGGTTATGAATTAAAACCTTCTAATTTATTATCTATCGAGCTTTTTGCTTATACCAAGGTTCCTGAATGGGGTGGTAAAAAACTGAGAGTACCGCTCGAAGATGATGCCATTATCACTTCGAGAGGCGTAGAATGGATTTATCCGATTAATCCTAAGGTTTTGGTTATTAAATGAACGACTGATCCCTTCGCGTCGAGTACGATACCACTATACAGCGGGACTCGATAGGAGAGAAGGCGTGAGCACTTATACAATGCTATAATGATTCAATGCCGAAGAGAGTGAAGGCGAAAGCCCTTAAAGGATGCATTACGACAAATCCCTACTGCTAAGAGAAAGCTGCAAGCAGGAGAAAATCCTCCGACCTGCGGCCACCTCCT
>JAJCYJ010000490.1 GCA_029262975.1 Saprospiraceae bacterium | reverse complement strand
CTTCGGATCAATCTATCTGACGGATTTGAGTGCAGATGGCAATGACGGATCAAATTGGGCACTAAGTTCGATTGGTGTGAGTACACCAGCTTTTGACGCATACAGTAGCATTGCCCTCGGTGGTAATGGAGGCAGTGATATCGGATCACCTGGCCCTGGTTTTCCAATTATGGCGGAAATTTATGAGATTCAGGGTTCCGGGCTCAGCTCACCCCTTGTCGACAAAATGGTTACAACCGAGGATAATGTCGTTACCGCAATTAGATCTGATGGTTTTGTGATTCAGACACCTACTGCCCGATCTGACAATGATGTCAATACATCCGACGGCATCTTTGTATTCACCGGTACCGCGCCGACTGTCGTTATTGGTGACCAGGTGGATATCACAGGTCAGATAGAAGAGTTTTTTGAATTTACTCAATTCGCATTTGGATCGAGTGTTTCGATTGATGGACCGGGTACATTGCCGCTACCAACGATTTTTGATTCGATGACACCATCCCCTGACCCGGCGATACCAAGTTGCAGTGTTAATAACTTTGAATGTTTCGAGGCAATGTACATTGAGATTATAGATGGCAGTGTTTCTGGACCAAACCTAAGATTTGGTGGTGATAGTATAGCAGAGATCCACATAGTAGCTGGGTCTGATCGTGCCTTGCGAGAGCCGGGTGTAGCTTATCCCGGACTCGGATTACCTATTCCAACATGGGACGGCAATCCTGAAGTCTTTGAACTCGATGTAGACAAGCTTGGATTAATGAATGAAATTATTCCAGCAGGTTCGTCATTCGATGCCCGGGGTGTATTGGGTTATGAGTTTGGAGGATACGAGTTTTGGCCCAATGAATTAACCACCACACCTATAAATCTACCTGTGGCTGTTCCGGAACGGCAAGTTGGTAATGCCATCATAGGATCCCTGAATCTCTTTAGACTCTTCGACGATATTGACGACCCACAAAGTATTAACTTTCAAGGTGGAGCGAGAGATGATGTTGTAGTTAGCACCGTAGAGTACATGCGCCGTCGAACGAAGATTGTCAAATACATAATGGAAGTGCTCCGGGCACCCGATATTCTGGCTGTACAAGAAGCCGAAAAACTTGATGTTCTTCAGGATTTGGCCACAGACATAACAGCCATTGATCCCAGTGTAGTATACTCAGTACATTTGATGGAAGGAAACGATCCCGGGACAATTGACATAGGCTTTCTTGTCCGCGAGGATCTAGTACAAATCAATGGGATCACTCAATTGGGTTTAACAGAAACCTATTTTAATCCAATAACTCTTGAAGATGACATTCTCCACGACCGGCCACCACTGTTGCTCGAAGGTCAATTCCTTTATAATGGAGAAACTACTTTACCGATAGCTGTTCTTGGCGTACATAACCGATCATTGGCAGGAATAGACGGTCCAGAAGCGGTACGTATCCGGACGAAACGCCTGGAACAAGCTCAGTCTATTGCGGCGAAAGCAAATCTTATCCAGTCAACAGGTGTTGGACTTGTTGTAACAGGGGACTTCAATGCTTTTCAGTTTACTGATGGATTTGTGGATGTGGTTGGACAGATTAGTGGTGACTTTGTATCAATGGAAAATCAGTTAAGTGGTGATGATCTTGTGCATCCTAACCTGATTAATCAGACATTAAGTCTTGATGTCAAAGATCGCTACTCTTTTATATTTCAGGGCAATGCCCAGGCACTTGATCATACATTGACATCCACAACGCTCAATTCTGTTATCAGGGATTTTAGATATGGTCGTGGAAATGCAGATGCCGCTGTAACTCTTATCGACGACGAAACATCGCCGCTTCGTTCATCCGACCATGATGGGCAAGTTTTGTTTTTAAATGTCGCACCCATTGATATAAATACATGGGTAGGATCTATCAATTCTGATTGGATGGAACCAAATAATTGGAGTACAGGATTCGTACCTACATGCATTAGTCCTATTGTAATTCCGGATGTTGCCAATAGTCCAATAATTTCCGCAGGGCAAATTGGTCATGCTTATAACATATCCATACAAAGTGGCGGTCAACTGACTATTCAAAATATGGGAACCATGAATATTTTTTCCAAAAACTTCACAATTGATGAAGATGGGCTTTTTACAGCTCAAGCTGGATCTCAACTCATTATTTAAAGGGTGAAATCTTGCGCGTTCAAAATAAAATTTTCACTGACGCTGGAAATATGTCCTAATGTTAGACCTGGTTTCTGAACCCGGGTAGAATAATCGCAATTATTCAAGTTAGGTATGCTTGCCAGAGGTATCCAGGAATTATATTTTTTAAAATTATGACAAACTTAAACCTGGATTTGTAATCCATCAAACTTGCTTTTTGAAGTGAAAAATATAATGATGAGCAAACATGAAGTCTGTTTTTAGGCCCAGGAAAAAAATATGACTAATTTATGCCCATAAAACATAATATGACTTTCAAATGGAAAAATGATGGTGACATCCAACCATTTCATTCGGGGATTTATATATAAGTGTTTGACCTCGTTCGATAAAAAAACTAAATGTATAACCAATGTTTTATTGTCATCGTGCCTCTGATTGTTACCCTTGGCGGATATCTAATGGGATTTGATGCTTCTGTATTCTCTATGATCCAGTCCCAAACTATCCCAATATGAAGTATTTTTTATCATGTCTGACGCTTTGGTTTATTGGTGTTCCTCTACAAGCGCAAGCGGACGATGTATCAATTCTATATGGGAAAGACGGTATTAAGTTGGTCGTGAACGGGGAGGATTTTATGATCAATGGGATGAACTGGGATTATTTTCCCATTGGAACCAATTATTCTTATAGTTTATGGGATCAACCGGACGAAACCATCAGAGAGGCACTTCAGGCGGAAATGACTTTACTCAAGAATATGGGTGTCAATGCTGTAAGGCAATACTCTGAAGTGCCACCAAAGTGGATTAAATACATCTATGACGAGTTTGGGATCTATACAATGCTTAATCATTCATTTGGACGCTATGGTTTAACAATTGATGGAGCATGGGTAGCCAATACTGAGTATTCCGACCCACGAGTCAGAAAGTTGCTGCTCTCCGAGGTCAATCATGTGGTTCGTGCGTACAAGGATACTCCGGGTCTATTGATGTATTTACTCGGAAACGAAAACAACTATGGCTTGTACTGGGACGGAGCCGAGACAGAAGACATCCCAATTGAAGACAGGACATCTACTCTGAGAGCCAGACATATGTATCAACTTTTTAATGAGGCGGCTATTGCCATCAAACAAATTGATCCATCACACCCTGTGGCTATATGTAACGGGGATTTGTTATATCTCGAGCTTATCACTGAGGAATGTCCGGACGTTGATATTTTCGGAACGAATATGTATCGTGGTATTTCATTTGGTGATGCCTTTGAGCGGATTAAGGACGAGTATAACAAACCGATCCTATTTACTGAGTTTGGAGCTGATGCTTTTAATGCGATTAAAAAATCTGAAGATCAAAATGCCCAAGCTCATTACCTGGCAGGTAACTGGCAAGAGATTTATGAAAATGCTGCGGGTCTTGGTAAGGCGAACAATTCAATTGGAGGGTTTACATTTCAATTTAGCGACGGCTGGTGGAAATTTGGGCAGACGTCAAATTTAGATGTACATGATCATAATGCGTCCTGGGGCAATGGCGGTTATGACCGGGATTTTGTAGAAGGTGAAAATAATATGAATGAAGAATGGTTTGGTGTATGTGCCAAAGGTCCGACTAATGAAAGAGGATTATATAAGCTAACTCCACGTACAGCATATTTTGTAATAAAAGAAATTCATCAGTTTGATCCTTATGCAATTGGAACAACATTAAAATCAACGAAGGATTATTTTTCTAAAATACAGTTGATTAGAAATTAGAAAAAAGGACTGTTAAGGTTTAAGTAAAATAAAATGAAAGAAATTGTAGCAAATAAAATAGAATTATCTACAGTCGATATCGAGGACGAAAACTATTTCAAGATTGCGAATGTCGATGCTATGCGTCCATTTTTTATGAGTATCGTAAGTGATTCTAATCATTGGTTGTTTGTTTCAAGTAATGGGGGGTTGACTGCAGGGCGAAAAAATGCAGAATTTGCACTATTCCCATATTATACCGAAGATAAGATTACAGAATCTGCAGAAATAACGGGAAGTAAGACCTTGTTACGTGTAGAGAAAGACGGTCGGACTCAACTGTGGGAGCCATTTTCCATACGCAATGAGGGATATTATGATATCAATAGAAATTTATATAAAAGTGTAATCGGAAATAAGATCATTTTTGAAGAAACCAATTTAGATCTTGGATTGAGCTTCAGGTATCAATGGAATTCAAGTTACCAATTTGGTTTTGTAAGAAGATCTACCTTGATCAATAACTCAGATGAGAGAATTGATGTTTCCATTTTAGATGGCCTCCAGAACATCATGCCTTATGGAGTGCCCAGCGTGGTACAAAATGAATCCAGTGTCCTTGTAGACGCGTATAAGCGGAGTGAATTGGAAAAAGAGAGTGGTCTTGGCATTTATGCTTTAAGTGCTATTATTGTAGATAAAGCAGAGCCCAGTGAAGCACTAAAATGTAATGTCGTTTGGTCTTTGGGCATGGAAGAAAGAAAATTGCTCTTATCTTCGAAACAGCTCGATAATTTTAGAAAAAATGTTCTTATCACTGAGGAGACTGATATAAAGGCTGAAAGAGGAGCTTATTTCATAAATGCGGATTTAATATTACCTCCAAAGAGTGATAAAAAATGGATGATTATCGCCGACGTCAATAAAAATCATTCAGCGGTTTCTAGCATTATTGAGTTGTTCAAAAGCGAGCCACAGTTGGAATCGATTGTGAAAAAGGATATTGAAAAGGGCACAAAAAGTTTGGTGCATTTAGTGGCGGCGGCAGACGGATTACAATTAACCGCTGATACATATCGAGACGCTCGTCATTTTTCTAATGTGTTGTTTAATATTATGCGTGGCGGCATCTTCGATGATAACTATCGCATAGAAAAATCGGACTTCGGCGACTATTTATCAAAAGCCAATAAAGAGGTCTATCGTACTGTTTCCACTACTTTAGAGAAACTTCCGGAAGAAATTTCGCTTTCCCAATTAAAAAAACTGGCTTCTGAAGTAGAAGATCCCGATTTCCAAAGACTCTGCCTGGAGTATATGCCTTTAAAATTTAGCAGACGACATGGTGATCCAAGTCGCCCCTGGAATAAATTTTCAATCAATACAACAAATGAATCGGACGGTTCTAAAATATTGGATTACGAAGGCAATTGGAGAGATATATTTCAAAACTGGGAAGCACTTGGCTATTCCTATCCGGCATTTGTAGAAAGTATGATTCATAAATTTTTGAATGCTTCGACATTTGATGGATACAATCCTTACAGGGTTACAAAAGGTGGTATTGATTGGGAAACAATAGAACCCGATGACCCATGGTCCTATATCGGTTATTGGGGAGACCATCAGATAATCTATTTATTAAAGCTCCTGGAGGTATGTGAAAAATATAATCCCGGTAAATTGATCAATTTATTCGATCAGGAACTCTTTGTTTATGCCAATGTGCCTTACAGAATCAAGGAATATCAGGACATTGTAAAAAATCCAAAAGATACCATTGAATTTGATGAACAGGAGGATAAAAAAATTCGTGATCAAATGGTTCAGCAGGGAGCAGATGGCGCTTTGCTTAGGAACAAAAAAGGGTCGATTCATCATGTAAATTTTATAGAAAAAATATTGGCTACGGTACTTGCTAAAATTTCTAATTTAATTCCTGAAGCTGGGATCTGGATGAATACACAGCGGCCTGAATGGAATGATGCCAATAATGCCCTCGTGGGCAATGGAGTATCGATGGTTACACTTTACTATTTAAGAAGATTCTTGAAAATCTTTCAAGACTTGTTGGGCGATAGCTCATTAAAAGATGTACCTGCCTCTTCTGAACTATTGGATTTTTATAAACGTGTTTTTGAATCATTAAATAAAAACCAGCATCACCTAAATGGCAAAATAAATGATAAAATCAGAAAATCAATTTTAGATGATTTAGGACAAGCATATAGTGACTACAGACACAACATTTATCGACATTCTTTAAGCGGAAAAAAGAAGCGTATATCCTTGGAGGAATTAAACGCCTTCATAAATCTTAGTCTTCGATACCTCGAACATTCTATCGATGCAAATAAGCGAGAAGACCAATTATATCACGCCTATAATTTAATGACTGTAAAAAGTGAAGAGGAGGTATCTATCTCGTATTTAAGTGAAATGCTTGAGGGGCAAGTGGCCGTTTTGAGTTCGGGCTACTTATCCTCTGAAGAAAGCCTGGTACTGCTGGACAGTCTTAAGGACAGCGCGCTTTTCAGGGAAGATCAATATAGTTATTTACTTTATCCTAATAAAACCCTGCCCGGGTTTTTAGAAAAAAACATATTACCTAAAGAAAGCGTAAGTGCTTCTAAATTACTCGGCCAATTATTAAATGATAAAAATGTACAGATCGTAGAAAAGGACATTAATGATAAAGTGCATTTTAATGGAAGTTTTAAAAATGCAATTGATCTTGATATAGCTTTAGATGATCTTCTAAATACGAAATATGCTCCGCTTGTTCAAAGTGAAAGACAATTGATCCTTCAAATCTTTGAAGACATCTTCAACCACAAGTCCTTCACCGGGCGGTCAGGCACCTTTTACGGCTATGAAGGCTTGGGGTCCATATATTGGCACATGGTCTCGAAATTGCAATTGGCGGTACAGGAGTGTTGTCTGAAAGCGATCGATGAAAAGGAAAGTGAAGAAGTTGTCAGCAGACTGCTGAATCATTACTATGAAATCAATGAGGGAATTGGTGTGCACAAATCTCCTGAACTTTATGGAGCTTTCCCTACAGATCCTTATTCACATACACCAGCTGGTAAGGGGGCACAACAACCTGGAATGACAGGTCAGGTGAAGGAGGATATATTGAGTAGATTTGGAGAATTAGGTGTGCTAGTCCAAAATGGCGTGCTC
>JAJCYJ010000489.1 GCA_029262975.1 Saprospiraceae bacterium | reverse complement strand
AGAAATTTATGCACGCGCACCCTGACGGAAAGATTGTTATTCATTGTGGTTGGTATCATGCTGTTGAAAGCGATTATCCAAAAAGGAGAAATGATAACTATTTGGCTTTTCATTTGAAAAACAGGACAGGGATTGACCCGCTAACAATTTATCAGGATATTCTAAGTGAAAAAGTGCTCATAGATGAAAGTCCGTATTACAAGTTGATAAATTCTAATCAAGCAAGCGTTTTACTTGATGACAAAGGTGATGTATTTAATGGCTTTGGTGAGCAGAAACATTTTGATATTCTTATATATCACCCCAGAACCGCATTTCTCAAAAACCGGCCTGATTGGTTAATTAAAATTAAGGGAAATCAATTTGTGCAGATTGAAAAGAATAGAATAACTGATGACGAATATCCTGTTCTAATTGAAGCCTTTCCAGAAGGAGAGAAAAATTCGGTGCCTGTTGATGTTGTTGAATTATTAACGGGTGATGATAAGACAGAACTGCTCCTAAAAAAAGGAAATTACATTATTAGGATTACAGACAAGCATAAAAAGACAAGAGCGTATGAAAAAAAAGTAGATTGAGGACGATGAGGTACAACCTATGCCAAGTCGAAGAAGTTTGGGATTTCATTATTACCTGGTATTGGTTAAGCCATGTCCAGGGCTCTTTAAATTACCTTATTAAGTTCTGATTGTCAAAAGATTATGATTATTAAGCCCTAATTATGTTCTTTATCAATACTGATTAAATGACCATAAGTTGTGTATTACGGGAGAAGCGTTAACAGTTCATTTGTATTTTCGAAGGGGCTTCATTATCAGTTTATTTCATAAATAAACGTTATTTCTGGGTTGTAAGATTTTGAACCTGAACTATTGTCTATCTTGGAGTCATGTAAGTTTACTGTCTATTATAGATTGACACAGGAAATATTAATGAATTAATAATAATCTAGTTCTATGAACATTATGCGGTACACAATACTATTTCTTCTTTTTGTAGCCTTTCTTTTTCCTTTTCCTGGCATTTCTCAGGATAAAATATCCAATGAACTAAGATTCGAAGTGAATAGAGTAAATCCATCTCTTTCAGTTACACGAGATCAATTAAATGAAGCCAGTACTTTGATGGATCTTAACAAGCATTATAAACCATCATGGGTTAGAGAATATCACTCAGTCGAGGTATTGACTAGTCATAAAGGAAGGATAATGAGCGCCTTGAATAAAAGCGAAGTACTCAGTCAGGAACAAAAAGACAATATGTATAAGGCTGATGAAGGCTCAGAAATTTTCGTTGATGTCCATTACATTCCAGAGAATACATTAAAACAAAATGAAAGCAAGAGGCTAGATTTTTCATTTACAGTTGATCCTGAAAATGACGCACTTTATTCCGGAGGAAAGCAAACATTAATGCAATACCTTAAGGAAAGTGCCATTGAGAAAGTTTCTGGCACCAATTTCGATAAATCGATTTTAGCAGCTGTAAAATTTACTGTAAATGAAGATGGACGAGTGGAGGATGCCCATTTATTTGAGACTTCCAAAGATGAAAAAATAGATAAACTGTTATTGGAGGCAATTTGCAATATGCCCAATTGGGTACCAGCAGCATACAATAGTGGTCTAAAAGTAAAACAGGAATTCGTATTAACTGTAGGGAATTTGGAGAGCTGTTTGATTCCGCTTTTGAATATTAATCAGGACTAGTTGTTGAAAGAGAGATAAACTTTCATCCCAATCTATTTGAAATCCTAAAAGCCAAATTTTAAGAATAGAAGATTATAGGTTAATGCAACTCATTAATGAAGTGTGCAATTGCAAAGTTCTGGTTTTTTATCGCCATCTTTTTGGAGTAGTAATAAATGTCGCCGACTATTGTGGAAACACCATATTTGACATAGGAATATAAACGTCAGGTCAATATAGTTCATCACATCTGGTATTGTTAACGGCTAGAAATAAATTTCAATTTAAAATGGAAAGGCTGTCAATATATAGCAGATGCTATGGTCTAAGCGAATATGAAAATACCTGATACGTCTTATCTGCCTCCAGATTTAACAGAAGATTATAGATCTATGCTTTGATGTCCTGTAAATTTAGGCCAATTCATGCTATATTTATCTAATAATTTGACTATTTTGTTACTGTGATCTGTGGAGATTGCATTTGTTGTAATGATTATTATTAATAGGCTGTCGCCTTATAAATCAGCTTTCATTAAAATGGAAAATTGAAATTGAGTAAATCGTGCACAGACTGCCAACATTAGTGATTGGCAAAATGTAACGTCAATATATTTAAATGAAAAAAGCGATTTATCTATTATTTTGTTTCCTGCCGGTCACAGCATTTTCACAAAACTGTAACTGCGAGTCAAACTATAATTGGGTTAAAAAAACATTTGAGGAGAATGATGCCGGTTACGCATTTTCCTTGCAACAAAAGGGGCGAGAGTCCTATGATAAGCACAATGAGATATTTGCCCAAAAAGTTCAATCAATATCCAATTCGACAGAATGTACACGTACACTTTATCAATGGTTAAGATTTTTCCGGTCAGGCCACATAGCAATTAGAAGATTAAATCAAGGTCAAAATCAACAGGTTAATCAAACCATGAATGAAGAACCTTCTGATAATGAGATTATTGCACAGTTTAGGGATTGGGAAAATGTAGAAATCGACATCAGTGCATTCTCGAAATATTTGCAAACGGAAAAGAAAATAGATTATGAAGGCATTTGGGTATCAGAGCCTTATACTATAGGAATCAAGAAAATAAACAATGAGTACGTAGGTTTTATAATTGAAGCAGACGGTGTTTATTGGACAAAGGGACAAGTGAAACTCAAGATAAACGAGGACAACACTTCTGTATTTTATATGCGAGATCATTCTGCTGAGCATTTTGTGGATGCTGAACTTCTGGGCAAAAATTATCTCCAACTTGGATTTGTCAGACTAAAGAGAGTCATTCCTGAATTAGAGACTGAACCTGAAATAGAAAGGTACTTTAGAGCGATTGCTGCTCAAAAACCATATTTTGAAGAGCTTAATGAACAAACTAATATATTAAGGATTCCAAAATTTTGGGGTTCAGAGAAGAGTGATATTGACAGTGTAATAGCACAAAATAGAAGTAAGATCTTATCAACCAAAAATCTAATCATAGATTTAAGGAATAATGGGGGTGGGTCTGACAGAAGTTACTATGACATATTACCGCTCATATATACGGATACAATTAGGACAGTAGGCCTTGAATTTCTATCCACTCCACTTAATAATCAAAGAATGTTGGATTATATATCGAATCCGGACTATGGGTTCACAGCGGAGGAGAAGGATGAATTTCAACGTAATTATAATTTACTGTCTAGTCGTATAGGGGAATTTGTAAATATTGATTCCATGATTGTTTATAAAACTTCTTATGATACCATTTATCCTTATCCCCGAAGAGTTGGTATTATTATTAATGAAAACAATGCCAGTACCACCGAGCAATTTCTATTAGCTGCAAAGCAAAGTAAGAAGGTTAAATTATTCGGCACACGAACATTTGGTTCATTGGACGTTTCAAATATGAATTTCGTGACATCTCCCTGCCAAGAATTTGAGTTGGGATACTGCTTGTCCAAGAGTTTTCGTATTCCCAAAATGGCAATTGATGAAGTGGGTATTCAGCCTGATTTCTTTATTGATGACAGTGTCCCAAAATATGAATGGATAGAATTCGTCGATGAGGTATTAAATAAATAGGGTGACCTAAAGACGACAAGGCCGGAGCACGTGTACTTAAACTTATCAGCGAATTTCGAATCTTGTAAAATTCTTCGGATTAGATGGTAGTTATGCCAATTGATTGTATATATTGGTTTTCTAAGAGTAATTTTTTAAATAGAACTAAAAGCAGGAATTCTTCGTTTTAGGGATTATTAATACTTTTATACTAAAGTGTATTATGAATAAGAGCATCCTCATCCTCCTTCTATGTCATCTTGTCCTTTCGTGCTTTTCCCAGGATTTGGGGTATGAAGTTCTTGGTGTATATACGCGACCGATACTTAAGGAAAAATTGAATGATGCCAAGACTATCAGTGATATTAATCCAGGTTATCCGGCAGCCTGGATATCTGGTTATCATTCTGTTGAAGTGACTGGGACAAGCAATGGAGCAAGCATAAAAGCTGTTGGCATTAATGATGTACTTACCGATGACCAGAAGAATATTTTGCGGACGGTCGATATGAGTACAAATATTTCCTTCGATGTAAAGTATTATTCTGACGGCAAGCCAAATGACATTAAGGATATTAAGAGGATCAATTTCTCCTACACATTGATTCCTGATGTTCAGGCCGAATATCCGGGTGGTGATGAAGAAATGAAACAGTATTTAAGAGAAAGTGCCATTATTAAGATTTCAGGTGCAAATGCTCAGCAAAT
>JAJCYJ010000488.1 GCA_029262975.1 Saprospiraceae bacterium | reverse complement strand
GAACGCGTCATCGGAAGGGAGATTGAATGCGCAGTTTTAGGCAATGATCATCCTATTGCATCTACACCTGGAGAAGTGATCCCGAAAGATGGGTTTTATTCATATGAAGCCAAATATGTTGATGAGCAAGGAGCGATACTTGAAATTCCAGCAAAATTGACAGAGGATGAAGTTGCCAGGATAAAAGAAATTTCGATAGCCACTTTTATACTTTTGGAATGTTCCGGAATGGCACGAGTGGATATGTTTCTAACTAAAGATGGTAAGATTTACATCAATGAAATTAATACGATTCCAGGTTTTACAGATATCTCGATGTATCCGACCTTGTGGAAGATATCAGGCATATCCAATACCGAACTTATTGATAGATTGATACAACTTGCAATTGAAGCACACGACGTTGACAGTAAATTGAAAAGAGAAGCGTAATAAGAAATGTGGTTGAGGGAAAACAGATGAAAGTAGTTTTCTAATTAATCGGTTATACTTCTGACAACATCCAGATCTGGTATTTCTACATTTAAGTTTTTGGCTCTTATTTCATCCAACCACTCTTTTAAAGACGCTCGGGCTGGAAATTCATTCATATGTTTTAAATGGGCAAAGTCATCATCGTAAAATAGACGGGTGTTAGATACCGTATACTCCTGAGCCCTTTTCCTGACCTCTGAAATGCTCACGACACGCTGAAGTTTATGAAGATTGATGACATCATCATATAACATTAGGAATGCATTGGCATTCGGCCCATGTTCAGCGAAGTCTACGAGACTTGCCCAGATCCATCTCCAGGACATTTGTCGTCCTCGTAATTTTGTACGTTTTAGAACTTGTGATACTGTGATCTTACTCCTGGAAGTCCCTTTAGCTTCACAGATAATTATTTCCTTGCGTTTAGAGTCAATGGCCAGGGCATCGATACCATGAATTGATTGTCCGAGATCATTAGAAAATATCACCTGTACTCCCTCCTGAGCCTGCAGAGCAGTATACATGCCCCCCACCCCGGCTTCTTCCTTACTATCATATATTATTTTATCGCCGTCCTTCCTAATTGGTATAAAGGTACTTTCAACTGGTAAGAGATTAATCACATTTTCGATAGAATAACTGAAGTCTGGATGACGCTCGATAAGTGTCTTATTGGCCAGAGCCAAATGTATGAGCTGATATAAGGGATTGTAGTCCATAGAATCACAAATGAAAACTATTTAAGCACCAAGATATATCATTTGTCATTTTTCTTTTTTCTTAAAGCAGATCGACAGCGCATTACAAAATGAGTTTTTTTGAATTACATTTTCAGCAACTGGAAAAAATAAAAAGGTCAATTTTAAATCGAAAATCTTATACCTTAGGATAAATAATGAGCACGATAGATTGGATTGCTTCCATACCTATAGATATCACATATAGCACACCTCAAAGTCTTTTTGTACAATGTTAGCGATCATCAAGCGTAAAAAATCGGTGAACCCCTGGAGCCGATTTAGCCTGTTCATTGTGGTATCGACGTGAGGAGAAAAACATATTACAAAAAGGAGCTTTTTTTGTCGAAGATGCTCGGAAGCTTTCTGGTGTACGGCATTACTTTTTCAGCAACTGGAAAAAGTAACATAAATATTTACAGAGCTCACAACTTTACATCTAATCCAAAACAGTATAATTATTAGGAACATACTAGTATAAACATTGATGCTGCCGCACTTAATGCACAAATAATCTTCTTTAAATCGACTTAACGCATCAATAATATCCAAAATGTCAACTTAATGCACCAATAATCTACAAAGTCATCAATCCCTATACCATTCCTTCAACGTCTCAATCGCTTCAGTCCTCTGAGGTGTAAAATATACAGCAGGTCCGAGGTTGCGATTGCGTTCTTGTGCCCGGACTTTTCGTCGTTCGTCTCTGGCCGTAAAATATGCGATAGATTCTTCATGTGCATAGGTTGAGTGAAACCACTTCCAGATAAATGTGCCATTAAACCATGGTTCATGCCAAAGAGATTCAAACATAGCTTCATAACATATCCTCTGTGTTTCACTTGAAATATTGATATCAGTAGCCATATCCTGTGGCCATGTCCAGGGTTCCCTGGCGGAGTCAGCAGTATTTTTATAACCTACTTCTGTAAAGACGATCTTTTTGCCATATTTCATGGCTATCTTCTTCATTGTCCGCTTATGCTTGGACCAGGATTTTATTAATTCTTCCTTTTTGGGGTGGTCATTTTTTGACAAGGGAAAATAACCCTGGATACCTATGTAGTCCAATTCACCCCAAAATTTAATCGACTCAAATTCTTTATACCAGTTGGCAGCATAAGTAAGTTCGCCGTTATACACCTTTCTAATCTCTTTAATTATTGCGCTCCACCTCTCCGGATGTCTTGTTGTGGTCTCATATAATTCTGTGCCGATACAAAGGGATTCTATCTTACACTCTTCCGCTAATCGGGCATAATGCAATATCCATGATTGATAACTGTCAAACCATTGATCCCATTCTTCCGGGCTATTCATCGCAATATCAGAACGCCACTTATCATTACTGCGCCGTAGCCATATGTGGGGTTTTAACATGGTCTTTACACCGGCTTCTTTGGCATGTTCAACTGTATGACAGATGCCCTTATCTCTTTCTCCCCACCAAGCCCTGTCACTGTTCAATACTACGACCGGATCATCATAACTTTTCATCCAGCCAAAAGGTGTCTGTGATATCCAGTTAGCCCCTATCTGCACGATCTGATCCATGTTATGCGCAGCAATAGAATCACCGGCAACCCAACAAAGTCCCTTCATTTTTGGAGCTGTATTATCTCCACTCCATACGAATGAATCAATGTGATCCGCCTTGGCTTCATTTTGCTTAGTAACAAAAGAAGAGATGATGACCATCAGTACGGCACCCATAAATAACACGAAATGAGATGACTTCATAATGCACTTTTCAAACTCAAAATAGTCAAGCTATCTATTGGCATCAAATATAAGTACTTAAATCCTACCAATGTCTGTGAAACATTTGCTCGGTTAAGACATGTATTTGTATTAGCTATATAATCTTTTAGTTGCGTATTCAGATTCCATTCAGAATCATTGCTTTAGTAAACGTTTTACCAGCTTAATTATGCTAAGGTTGAAAGCAGAATAACGCTCCGGGGAGCACTTCATATGGATACACTCGTCAAAATAAAGATCTGGTTAAATACTCAAAATGACATCAACCAACAAACCTTTCTCGTAAAGCGGTCACAACACTGGATTTCTTACGTGTTGAAAGAGGTAAAGAAATATTACCGGTCATCACCAATGTGCCACCATCGGCCTTTTGCAGTGAAGTGACATGATTCAGATTAATTAGAAATGAATGATGACACCTGGAAAATCCATAAGGCTCTAGAAGATGCTCATATTCTTTCAGGTTCATGGATACCATTATCTCCCTTTCATCCAACAAATAAAATGTCGTATAACTACCTTCAGCGGCACAATAAACGATATCATTTATCACGACTATTTGCATATTATCGGCACCACGAAGGATTATCTTTTCAGATTGCAAAAAGTTTCTTTTTAATCTTTCGTCCGCGACGGACAAATGAATTTCGCCGTCCGTCATATCCAGCTGTTCACGGACTTTTCCAATTGCTTTCTTGAGGAGATCTGGTGAAACAGGTTTGAGTAAATAATCGATCGCACTTATTTTGAAGGCATCGATGGCATACTGATCATAGGCGGTTACAAAGATGGTCTGGAAGTTATGATTTTTAATTCGATGCAATAAGTCAAACCCCGAACCATCAGGTAGATTTATATCCAGAAAGAGTATGTCAAACTCATTAGATTCAATAAGTGATATGCCAGATTCTACATCTTCAGCTGTCCCAATCACTTTAATCTCTGGGCAAAAGGTTTTCATCAATTTTATGAATCCTTCCCTTACATTTAATTCATCTTCTATAATTATCGCCTTCATGCTGCTGATACTTTTGGTAATTGAATGGTTACAATCGTTCCTCCTGATTGCAAAACATCTATAACCAGATCAAACTTTCTCCTGGTCATCTTTGATATATGATCAAGACGCTCTCTGGTCATAATCGTAGCAAGAGATTTCTTTTCTTCTGGTTTATATTCTGTGTTTACTTTTAATTGCCTGGAGCCCACTCCATTATCCTCAATTGTCATTGTAATTTCATCGCTCTGACTTACAACTTTGATTATTACTTTTCCATTTTCTATTCTGTAGATCATGCCATGTTCGATAGCATTTTCAACAAATGGTTGCGCTATTAAAGGTGGTACGAGTAATTTGTCGGGGTCGATATCCGGGTCTATTATTAATTCATATCCGAAGCTGTT
>JAJCYJ010000487.1 GCA_029262975.1 Saprospiraceae bacterium | reverse complement strand
AATTGTATACCCAGGTATTAGTATAACACCAAATGGAATGTTATAGCATCTGGACTTTCAGTTAGGGTAGCTTTATAATATTGATCTGAGGCATATTAGGACTACTTATTGGCCAATTAGTATTAAAAAGAGCTTCATTAGTAGTTCTGTTTACTATGCTGTTTTAAGAATCGTAATTTATATCATTGCACTATAATATATGCATTGTGGTATGAAAATTTGCCGTACCTGTGGAGTTATATGTCTATTGTTTTGTCCATTCTCTTTTTTGAATTTGATTACTTACCTTAATCGGCCAAATAAATACTTATGACACGCTACTCTTTTTCTCTCAAGTCTTCACTTTTATTGTTCATTTTTAGTGGTATGATTCTGGCATGTAATACGCCAGAACAAAATAACCAATCAACAATTAGTATGAGTGATATCGGATCTGATGAGCAACAAGAAAAAATGATCAAAAGAGCTATCGATTTAGAATTGGATACACCATATACACCTCCTCCAGGTAATGCTGAATCTCATAATGCGAGTGGATTTGCTAAAATATTATGTTCGGCAGTTTTTATAACAGGACTTGATTTTGATTTTGCAGCTGAAGCTATCGGATATTTTTCGAGCCCATATGAAGACAGACTTCATGTATTGAAAAGAACGGTCGACATGGCAAATAAAAAGGTTGATGTCACCTTGCCAAATGGTGTCGTACGTACAGCAGTATATACAGGTGGTCAGGGATGTGTCTGTCTTGCTGAGGGAACACAAGCGTTATCCTTTACACCAAAAGATATAACTACTTCCTTGCCTGATGCTGAGACCACGCCATGGCCAATTGGAGATGTACTTCCGGATGCACCCTTTTCGGAGGAATTGGATATGGCAAAAGTGAATGAAGCAGTAGATGCCGCTTTTAATCCTGCTGGTGGACTCACAGGCGCATTTGTAGTGACACATAAAGGAAGGATAATAGGTGAGAGATATAAAGATGAGCTAGATATGCATACGCGACTTGAAAGCTGGTCAATGGGAAAAAGTCTTACAGCAATGATGATGGGCGTTCTTATCAATCAGGGTGTTTATGAGTTATTTCAATCAGCTCCTGTACCTGAGTGGCAGACAGAAGAAGATCCCAGACAAGAGATTCGGATAGCGGATATTATGCGTATGTCAAGTGGTATTAGGTTCAGGGCACCTCAAGATCCTGACTTTGATGCTGAAGCTGGATATCCAGATCACTTGTATGTCTATACCGGAGGATCTAATACTTTTAAGTATGTGGCCAATCTTGGACAACAATGGAAGCCAAATACGATAGGCAGATATAGAAATTGTGATCCGGTATTAGCGAATTACCTGGTGAGACTTGGAGTAGAAGGTAGGGGAGATGATTATCATTCATTCCCTCAAAGGGAAATATTTGACAAAATAGGCGTGAGACACATGGTGATGGAGACGGATCCTTATGGTAATTTTTTATTGCAGGGTTATGAATTTGGTACTGGCAGAGATTGGGCCCGCTTGGGTAATCTTATGTTGAACGATGGTGTGGCTAACGGAGAAAGGATATTACCAGAGGGATATTTAGCTCATGCTATGGAACCCGCTCCAGCCTGGGTGGATGATGGCAGACCCATATATGGAGGTGCCTTTCATTGGCGTAACGGAGATAGGTCATTCCCTATCCCGGAAGAGTCAATTTTTATGGCAGGAGCTGGAGGACAATTTACCATTATTATTCCTTCGCATGATCTTGTTGTAGTTAGATTAGGCCATTATAAGGGGTCTGCATTGGGCGGAGAATCGCTGAGGAATGCCTTGACTTTATTAATGGATGCAGTCCCGGCAAATAGCGATGATGAAAAGTAATCAGGATTCGAGACTTTGGAAAAATATTAATTTAGGATCCCTATAATATAGCTGATGACTGTTTTTATCGTTTAGGTGAAAAGTCTTTTATTTCCATAAATGGATACAGGTAAAAATTTCTTAAAGGCATTTACAAAGTATATTGTTCTTGCAGGGATAATTGTATTGTACAGTTGTGATAGCACTGTTGACATGGGAAATCCCACGGATGAAGATATGCAGGGTCAAAACATTCTTCTGATTATTGCAGATGATGTGGGTGTAGATGCAACTCCAGGTTATAACGTAGGAGCTATTCAACCGGAGATGCCTCATCTGGCTAATCTTGCTGCGAATGGAATATCTTATGATAACGTATGGGCATTCCCGGTCTGTTCACCAACCAGGGCCTCAATTCTTACAGGGAAATATGGGTTTAGGACCGGCGTCTTAAATGCAGAGAATGCTTCAACCATTTCGCCTGCTGAACTATCTCTTCATTCGTTCATTGATAGAAATCAAGAGGTATCTTATAGTCACGCCATCATTGGAAAATGGCACCTGTCGCGCGATGTGGCTACGATTGAACAATTGGGAATAGGTCATTATGCAGGGGTATTAGGAGGTGGTGTGAATGATTATTGGAGTTGGGACTTGACACAGAACGGAAGTACAAATCGATTTGATGGATATTGCACTACCAAGCTTACTGACTTGGCCATCGAATGGATAGGGCAGCAGAGTCAATCTTGGTTTTGTTGGGTGGCCTTCACAGCGCCCCACACACCCTTTCATGTACCGCCTGACGAAATGCATGAACAGGGTAAATTGCCGGAAGATGAAATCAGCATAGAGGCTGATGGCCTACCATATTACATGGCAATGCTTGAAAGTGT
>JAJCYJ010000486.1 GCA_029262975.1 Saprospiraceae bacterium | reverse complement strand
CCATCGAAATTACATGATAGTCTTCCATGGCGAAATGACTTCCTAAATCATCAAAAGGAATTCCAGCTTCGATATCATGCGACGGATAGATATAGATTTTTCCGTTAAAAAAATGTGTCGAAGGGTCAGCTGTGTACATATGTTTCACCAGGGGCTGTGAAATTGCTCTTTTGTTTAAATCATCAAAATCGATGTGTTCTATAGGTTCTTCTGGCATATCATTTCCTTTATCAGTTAATTCTTCGCTCTTTTAAATCGGATTCTATTTGAACCTCTAGCTTTTTGTTTATTTCGTAGAAAAACAACAGTCCTATTCCTATTAGAAATGGAATGGCCGGATAAATACTTACTAACATCTTTGTTCCTATAACGGCACTTTCCGGTTGAACTATGGCCTGCCCCGCTATAGCCGCCTCTATGGTCACATATCCATATAATCCCAAAATAGCGGTTAGTAAGGCGCTTCCTATACTCAAGCCTCCTTTTAAACCCACCATCATCGCCGAGAAAATAATAGCGGTGGCCCTACGGTTATTTTTCCATTCAGAATAATCGGCCACATCGGCAATCATGGCCCACAATAGTGGAATGGTAAGACCGTAGAAAAAGCCATGTAGTATTTGTGAAACAAAAATCAATTCGACAGATGTCTTAGAGAAGAAATAGAAAATTATAATAAATATTGTCGACAGGAATAAGGCAACCATAAACACATCTCTCTTCCCATACTTGTCAGCAAATTGTTTTGAAAAAGTAATCCCTATAATCATAAAAATGATACCGCCAGCATTGAACAGACCAAATCCCGCGGAAACGGGGTTCTCACCAAAAAAATTAATCCCTATTCCTGACAAGAAATCAAGGATAGGCTGAATAAATTGTGTCAGGCTTTCTTCGTTCACATAATTTTCAAAATAGTAAACGTAAGAGCCACCCTTCATAGCCAGCGTAACAAAGATCAATGTGGTTGTCAAAAGAATAATAACCCACGGTCTATTTTTAAACAAATCACCTAAATCTTCTCTAACACTTGATTTTTGTTCAGGCGTTGGTACGATCCGCTCTTTTGTGGTGAAAAACGTTATCATGAGCATGATGGTACCGATAATCGCCAGCCAGGTCATTACGATTTCAATGCCTACTGCCTTATCTCCACCGCCAGCTGATTCAATAATCGGCAACATGAATACCTGGACGAAAAACTGGGCGAACATGACGGCCACAAAACGATAAGATGATATGCTATTCCGTTCTGCCATATCTCCTGTAATCACCCCACTTAATGCTGAATACGGTAAGTTGTTGGCGGCATATAACAGTAGCAATAAGGTGTAGGTTATGACCGCATAAATTACTTTTCCCTTATATTCAAAATCAGGTGTACTAAAAGCCAAAAGTGCGACAACACCTAAAGGAATAGCAGTCCAAAGAATCCAGGGTCTAAATTTCCCCCATTTAGATTGGGTTCTATCGGCAAGTGCTCCAATAATTGGGTTAAACCCAAAAGCCGCAACAAGCCCTACCGTCAGCATAATGGCCGAAGCATGATTGGCTTCAAGCCCATAAATATCCGTATAGAAATAGGCGAGATAGGTCATCAAAGTTTGAAAAACCAAATTGGCGGCCAAGTCTCCCAGACTGTATCCAATTTTTTCCTTAACGGATAATTTTTGCGATTGCACACTCATAGTTTTGATTGAAGTGGTAGTTGTGATGGTTGGTCTTATTCGGATGTATTGATTTCTAAGACGCTTTGATATGCCTTTTTGCCTTTGTATTCCCGGTCGAACAATAGCGGATAATTCGTTCTTCCCTTAATGGGCCAATTATTAAGCCATGAGCTGCCATCGTTTATTCCCCAAAAGGTTACCCGGTCAATTTTATCCCGATGCTTTACAAATAAATTGAAGATATCGGTATAGCGCTGTGCCAATTTTGTTTGCACAGAATCGGGAAGACCTTTGGCATAGGCGTCCATTTTTTTATCCCCTTCGAATTGCTTAAAATCTTGATTTACGGCTGCCCCTTCCAAATCCCAGGGGTTCGGCAGTACGGTGACATCCAACTCGGTAAACATTACCTGTACGCCAAGATCGGAATAGGCAAGAATACTTTTTTCGACTTCCTCCAGGTCCGGCTCAGTCAGGCCCCAGTGGGCTTGCATGCCAACGCCGTCGATTTTAGCTCCGCTGGTCTGAAGTCTTTTGATCATACGCACTGCCCCGGCCCGTTTTTCTGGTTTCCACATATTGTAATCGTTATAGTACAACGCTGCTTCCGGATCCGCTTTTTCCGCCAATTTAAAAGCAAGCTCTAAATAACGCTCACCCATTACCTTTAAGAATATGGATTCCCTTTGCGATCCGTTTTCATTTAAGGCTTCGTTCACCACATCCCAACCATGGATACGGCCTTTATACCTACCTGCCACCGCACTAATGTGCTCCTCGATATAATCGGCCATAGTGGTGCTGTCTTTTACCTCGTTCATCCATGGGCCTATTTGGCTGTGCCACAACAGGGTATGACCTATGATATTCATATCATACTTTTCTCCAAGGGCGACATATTTGTCGGAGATATCAAAATTATAGGTATCGGGAGTGGGATGAATTTCGGCCCATTTCATCACATTTTCAGGAGTGATGCTATTAAACTCGGTACGCAACAATCGTAAGCCAGCAGTATCGGATTCCGTAATTATTTGGTCGTTAATGGCTGCCCCTATTTTGAAGCTGTTAGCAAAGAGGTGTTCTAAAGAAGGTGTTACAATGAGTAACTCATTTTTCTTTTGGGTGGTATCTTCCTTGCAATTATTGAACAGGAAGATCACGGATAAAACAAATACTATTCTTTTAATTCTATTCATTGAATGAGTTGATTATTATCAGAGGTTTTCGACAGACAATATCGTCAGACTTATAAATAAAATCAAAAATTTGTGGTTTTGAAAATATCCCCAATATGCCGCTAATTTAGTTTAAGTTTTAGACTTCAGGAGTTTGCGTAAATTCCAGAATAATCTACCTGAGGATGATTGGCAATCCTCGTAGGACATTGTACGCCAATCCATTCTGGCAGCAACATCATTTTGAAAATCATTTCTCCAGTGCCATCAGGTAATTTTATCATTATTAATCTTAGTGGTGTCTTATATGAGTGAAGGGTATGCGCTAGCAGTAGGCAGTAAACAAGCCATTTTATGTATGTGTTTCTGTGTTTCCTTTTT
>JAJCYJ010000485.1 GCA_029262975.1 Saprospiraceae bacterium | reverse complement strand
TGCAGTGTATAAGAAAATAGCCTCCGAAGAGGCTATACTAGATGAACTTCCGCATATCGCGTCATTTGAAGTCCTCTTTTTGTTCGCTCTAAATTAATGCAAAAAAACATTAAATAAAATTTGGAATCTAAGACAGTACCTAACGCCTTCTCTCCTTTCGAGCGCTGTCGAGCTCGACCCTACGGGATCAGTCGTTCATACTCGACCCGGAGGGATCAGTCGTTCTTCCTTCTAAGGAGGTGACCGCAGGTCGGAGGATTAGACTTTTCCGCACTCGTATGAGATGGGACAATAGGACCAAAGGATCTTATCAACCTTCAAATGCTAACGCATAGAATGGATATCTTAAATGCACATTTTTCTAAATCCTGCTAATCTTCTAATCTTTTGAATCATGTGAATCATGGTTCAGAAAAAAATCCTTAATCCCATTTTGTCGGAATCAGAATTTTCTGAATTAGCTTCGTAGAAGCAGAGAGACATAGTCATTGACGATTATAACAGTTCTGTTCTATTTTATATCTTTAATGAATGCTAACATTCTTTCGTAAATTAAGAAAAGGATTACTTAATAGTGGGGCTACAAGAAAGTATCTGTTATATGCAATTGGCGAAATAGCATTGGTTGTCATTGGAATATTAATAGCTCTTCAAATTAATAACTGGAATCAATTCAGGTTAGATAGAATTCAGGAAACAGCCATACTCCATCAACTTAAATCTGAATTTGATGCGAATCTTATTGAAGCAGATCGCAAAATCTATATGAGGGATTTTATTATTAAAGCTTCTGAACGTCTAATTGAGCTTATAGATAATTCATCATTAATCGTAGAAAATCGACATATTGATTCATTAATCATTTATACTCGTCTTAACCCAACTTTTAATAAAAGACCAGGTGTAACGGCAGAATTGTTGAATTCTGGTAAACTTTACCTCATTTCTAATTCGGAGATTAGAAGACTAATCTCAGAATGGGCAGCAATAGTAGAGGAATTAAACGAAGAAGAAAATCTTCTGACAGAAATAGTTTCTGACCGCTACACGCCATTCCTAACTGAACATTTCACAACGAGAAATTCTGATAATGAATTTAGTAAAAACTTCGTCGAAAGAAGTTGGATCGCCCTCGAAGGTGGACAAGGGTTAGGGAGAAGTAAAAAGGATTTTGATTACAATAGCTTAAGAGGAGACCCTCAATTTGAAAGCTTACTTTCGACAATCAACTTAATGGCTCAATTTGGCAATACTCAGACCCTTCCGGTAAAAAACCATATTGTTCAATTATTGAAACTGATAGATGATGAATTGAAAAAATAATGAGAGCATTTATGATACAAGAAAGAGTATATGGTTATGCATAATCCTCACTTATTATTACTGCCTGCCTTAGACTCATAAAAGGAAGAGTATTTATAATTCAAATGAGTTGCACCTAAAGCTCCATGTCCTTAACTATCCTTAGCAAATACTCGCATTTTCTTAAATAAAAAGGACTGCTTGATGGGATACAATGTCCAAGCATCCATTTTATGCATAATGACCGAAAAAATATATTTATTATTTCACGGAATAAGAACGTTAATTTATAGATAAGAGATAAATTGCAAGAAATGGAATAGCATTTCACTTTTTCTTAAAAGAAGAATGGCATTCATATTTTAGCTACGTTAATCAGTGTGTTCTTTATTCTTATAATTTTAGAAATATTTTAGTGAAATAACAAGAATCGTTCATGAAGTACTTGAAAATAAGCTTAATGACTTTAAGCCTTTTTGTAATTACTAATATTGTAAATGCACAAATTCAATTAGATGTCTCTGGAGATATTATAATCAGAGATAATACACCCTCATTAACCCTTTATGATGCTGCAGAAGAAAGAAATGAATTCACTTTATCAGAAGCTAATGACAATATTTTACTTCAGAGTTTATTGGGAAATTTAGAATTCAGAACTGTGACAGGAGGTGGAGGAATATCCACAAGGCTAATAATACTCGGAGGTAGTGGAAATATTGGTATCGGTACAAGTACTCCGGATGAACCTCTTTCCTTTAGCAGCTCACTAGGACCTAAAATCAATTTATTTGATGATTCTGGTATTTATGGTTTGGGTATGGCCCCCGCCGAATTACAAATTGGCACCTTTGATAATACGAAGCATATATCGCTTGGTCATTATTCTGGAAGCAGTAAGACATTCGTTGAATGGGTGGAAATTAATTCAAGTAGCCTTGTAATGACTACTAGTGGCGCCTACGTAACTGCTGGTGGTGTCTGGATCGATGCAAGTTCAAGATCATTTAAAGAAAATATTTCAGACCTTACCCTTGAAGAAGCCACATTAGCCTTGGCAAAATTGAAGCCAGTGAAATTCAATTACAAACTTCAAAAAGATGAAGAATACATTGGCTTTATAGCAGAGGATGTTCCTGAACTTGTGTCTATGAGGGATAGAAAAGGTCTTAGTCCTATGGATATAGTCGCCATGCTGACGAGGGTTGTCCAGAAACAGCAATCAGAGATAGCTGATTTAAAAACACAAAAATCTGAAGTGGCTGATCTCAAACTAGAAATGGCAGCGCTCAAATCACTTTTAAATGCTCAAATCAAAAACTCCGAGGGGGAATGACTTTTGTAATTGAATATTTTGCATAAGTATGGTACGGCTATATAATATTACAGTGCCTCATGCGCGTCGCTTAAAAGGAATGTAAAATATTACTGGTTTAAGACTTATTGGGTTTTCAAGGAAGACAACAATTCTATTAGAAAAATAAAATTCAT
>JAJCYJ010000484.1 GCA_029262975.1 Saprospiraceae bacterium | reverse complement strand
ATTCAAAAAAGGCCAAAATAATCGAGAGTCCTGAATTATGTGTTTCCCCGGGATGGTTGGACATTGGCACTTATAATGGTGAACCAGGGTATGAGTATCGGGAAGATTTGGAATCACTATGCAAGGCTGCTCAAAAAGGAGGGTACTGTGGACTGGCGCCTTTCCCATCCGGCAATCCGACTCTTGATACCAAAGGTCAGTTAAAATATCTGATGGCTTTGTCCGATAATAAAAAGGTTGATATTTACCCGATAGCTGCGCTGACTAAAAATCGCGAAGGTCAGGAAATGTCGGAAGTAATCGACCTACATCATGGAGGGGCGGTAGCATTTAGTGATGGTTCAGAAGATCTACTCAATGAGGCTCAATTGTTACGTAGTATGCTCTATCTCAAGACGTTCAATGGCCTGACGATCTACAATGCCTGTAAAAATGGAAATGGGCATCTTCATGAAGGCGCGATCAGTGTGCAAATGGGGATGGAAGGAATTCCTGCTCATTATGAAGAAGCTAATATCACTAATGCCATAAGACAAAGCGAATATGCTGAATCAAAACTTCTGATTCATAATGTTTCAACTACTTCGTGTCTTAAGGAAATAAAAAATTCTGATAATAAGGACCAACTTAAGGTAAGTGTTCCCTTTATGAACTTGTTCCTTGAAGATAAAGATGTACTCGGATTTGATTTGAATCTAAAGATTTCGCCACCACTAAGAGACAATGCAAAAGCTTTGTCAAAGGCTGTTTCTTCCGGTTTAATCAATGTGATTACTTCTAATCATACTCCCCTTTCAATTGAAGAAAAAGATCAACCATTTGGGCTTACAAAATTTGGAGCATCCACCCTGGATAATGTCTTCCCTGTTCTCCACACATATGCTAATGGTATTTCGCTCGAAAGAATAATTTATTGTTTGTCCATTGGTCCTCATGAAGCCATAGATATCCCATGTCCCTTAATCGAGAAAAATCAAGATGCGAGAATTACGGTTTTCGATTCTTCTTTAGATATTTCATTTGACGAAACTCAGATAGATTCAAAATCCAAGAATAATCCATTCTTGGGGAAAATTCTCAAAGGACAAATTATAGGAATCATCAATGGTCCCAGATCGACAATTTAGGAAATTAGTCGAATAATCACAATGCTATTAGATCAAACACGATCCAAGTCTTATCTTGGTCATTTAATAAAACAATATTTTAAATGGAAGATCATATTACACCGTTAAAGACGGGCATAAGATATGGAGGGTTTCTGGGTCTTGCGATGATAGTCTTAACATTGGTCGCACATTACACTGGTTGGCAGGATTTTAAAGATCTTGATTCTACTTCTAGTATCATAGTGGAGGTAGTTACTCATATCCTCGGCCTCGGAATAACCATCATGGGGATTTTATATTATCGAAGTAATAACGAAGGGTTATTAACTTTTGGAGAAGGGATAAGTGTTTCGCTTTTCATCGGATTATTTGCCGGTGTGATTGGTGCTATATTCATGTATATTTTTGCTTCCTATATTGCCCCTGATATAGGAGAGGCGGTACTCAGCACGATTGACATTGATGAGATGTCTGAAGACGAAGCAGAAGCCGTTGAACAAGTCATGGGATTTGCAACGTCACCGGTATTTTTAGCCTTTTCTCAGCTCATCGGCAGTATCCTTCTTGGATTGATCTATGGGCTTATCGGATCTCTAATTCTGAAGAAAGGATAAGATTATATTAAAGAAAGATTTAATATCAGCCTGAATAAAGTGTAGCTTTGTTCAGGCTTTTTTATTTTTATGGATATCTCACTTGTCATACCGTTATTCAACGAAGAGGAGTCTCTTAGACCCCTTGTCGATTGGATAACTACCGTTTTAAGAACTCATGAGTATGAGTATGAAATTATTTTTATCAATGACGGAAGTACAGATAACAGTTGGAATCTTATAAAAGAGCTTCGCCAGGTACATCCAAATCTAATCAGAGCCATTAACTTCAGACGCAACTATGGAAAGTCTGCAGCTCTTCACCAAGGGTTTCAACTTGCCAAGGGAGATGTGGTGATAACTATGGACGCAGATCTCCAGGACAGTCCGGAAGAAATTGATCCCCTTGTAAGAATGATCAGAGAAGAGCATTATGATTTGGTATCCGGATGGAAAAAGAAGAGGCACGACCCATTTACCAAGACTATTCCTAGCAAAATATTTAATGCCGTAGCGAGAAAGGTAAGTCAAATTCCATTACATGATTTTAATTGCGGCTTAAAAGCATACAAAAATGAAGTAGTAAAAGATTTACACGTGTATGGAGATATGCATCGCTGGATGCCCGTCCTGGCCAAGTGGCAGGGATATAGTCGAATCGGTGAAAAAGTTGTAGAACATCGAGCGCGTAAATATGGTGTATCTAAATTTGGTGCGAGAAGACTTATCAGTGGTTTTTTGGATCTGCTGTCCATTTTTTTTGTAGGAAAATTCAACAAGAAACCGATGCATTTCTTCGGAACACTTGGAATTATTTCTATCTTTCTGGGTATCATAACGCTCATATATCTGACAATTATGAAACTGGTTTACGAGGTGAGTGGCATACAGGACCGGCCACTTTTCTTCTTTGGTATTCTTACAATAATTATAGGTACTCAGTTATTACTTACTGGGTTTATTGCTGAACTTGTAATTGACTCAAAGGCTAAATCTCATAGTTACAATATTGCTGAAGTCCTTGATTAGTGGGGGTTTTCCACGAATAAATCTGAACTCCGATCGTCAAGTTCTATTTCCAGGTATACTTTGATAGTTGTCTCCTTAAGACATACCTTTGCCGACCCATATGTCTGAACCATAAGTATCAGGAATGTACAGTATAAAAGAGATATATTATACCCTCCAGGGGGAAGGATTTCATACAGGAAGAGCTGCAATTTTCTTGCGCTTTAGCGGATGTAATTTATGGTCAGGGTTAGAAAAAGACAGACATAAGGCAATTTGCAAATTTTGTGATACAGATTTCTGGGGTACAGATGGCGTACAAGGAGGCAAATATGATGCTCAGTCACTTGCCCAAAAATGTACATCCCTATGGCCTTCTGATAGTTCAGGAG
>JAJCYJ010000483.1 GCA_029262975.1 Saprospiraceae bacterium | reverse complement strand
TGGTCAAGTCTGTCAAACCAATTCTGTAAGTAATACGGCTTTTAGAAGTTTTGGCACTGTCCAATGTATCAATATCGTAGAAACTGTAATCGAACATATTGCACACGAACTGAACCTGGACCCGCAAGAATTAAGATTTTTAAACTTATACAAAAACGGACATTACGAATGGAAAGGTTTTGAAATTACAAATCTCACTTTGGATGTGATGTTATATTACAATTTCGAAAGATCATTAATTAGAAAACTCCAGAAAATTAAAAATATCAATTATCCTGACAGACAAGCTTTTGAAGATGGATTAAAAGATATAAAAGTCGACCTCGGTCAGGCAGATATGTTGACTCTTGAAGAATATAGTAATACATCCTATAACTTTACACACTACCTACAAGGATTGAAATATTGTGATATTCAAAATGTCTGGAATAGTCTCAAAACTTCATCAGAATACCTAAAGCGAAGAGGTGCTGTTATCGAATTCAACAAAAAGAACAAATGGGTTAAAAAGGGTATTTCAATGATACCCCTTAAATATGGAGTATCCTACACAGGACCTCGTGGAACACTGAACCAGGGTGGAGCCTATGTCATTGCTTATGCAGCTGATGGTTCAGTTTTAGTACAGCACGGTGGTGTAGAAAGTGGTCAGGGCATCAACACAAAAATGGCCCAGATCGCAGCAGAGACTTTAGGCATTCCATTGACAATGATTAAAATCGGGGATACAGATACGAATGTCATCTCAGATGCCAGTCCGACAGCAGCATCAACGGGTTCCGATCTAAATGGTGGAGCCGTGCAAAAAGCCTGTCAAATATTAAGGACACGATTAGAAAAATTCTGTGAGGACTTAGAGCAATACACTGTTTATTTTACAAAATATGATGACACAGAAATGGACCAGGGTTCTATTATACAAATGGAGTTGGTAACGAATAATTGGAGAGAACGCTGGTCAGAAGTTTGGACAACTATAATATCACTTGCTTATGCAAATAGAATTAACCTTGCATCCGAAGCACGATTTAAAACACCCCATTATTCAGCTATAGATCTTGCCCATCCTTATGGCGAACCATTCTTCTATCTTACATATTCAGCTGCTGTAACTGAGGTGCAGGTAGACGTCCTTACGGGCGAACATACTGTCTTGAGAACCGACATTCTCTATGATACCGGTAAAAGTTTAAACCCACTTATTGATATAGGGCAAATAGAAGGTGCATTTATCCAGGGGCTTGGATACGTCACCACAGAAGAAATGATTTTTCAAAATAAGCAACAGGTACCGAAAGAAGGTTATCCTCTAAATGCGATGATATCATATGGTACCTGGAATTATAAACCACCAGAGACAAAATCCATCCCGGTCGACTTCAGGGTACAATTGGTAGATGTCGAAAATAGAAAATACAAAATGCCGGGCCCAAAGCTTTCATCAGCTGCAGTCAAGTCCTCTAAAGGTATTGGAGAGCCGCCATTAGTCTTAGGTAATTCAGTCTTCTTCGCTATAAGACATGCAGTTCAGGCAGCAAGAGAAGATCAGGGAAAAAGAGGTTGGTTTCGGTTTGATGCGCCAGCGACAATTCAGAGAATCCAAACTGCAGTAGACATTCAAAATGAGGATTTAAAATTAAAATAATTGATTTCTAAATTTAACTTCATGAGCAAGGTAAAACCACCTATTGATTGGATGAAGGCAGGAGTTAAAAATGTGGAACCTCAAGTCTCCTGGTATTATTGCCGGAATGTAAATCAATCAGCGATCTTCAGGACTTATGAAAATAAATTCAACTGATTAAGACTTGTAAGAAGATTAGAAATATCAATTCGGGTGCTGTTCAGAATTTCGTTTTTCGAGTTGTCACCATTTTTACTAGAAGCAAAAAAATGCCGCCAACTCATTTCAATTACCTGCCTTTTTACCAGAGGTGCCACTTCGTTCTACCCCTGGCTATGATATATCGTCCTTACAGGACTTTTCACAAGGAATATATTGAGAATTCATCGTTTGAATAGCCCTGGAGGGCGACACATTTTAGCCAGGGTATCTTCTCTCTACCCATGGCAACAAAGCTTTCACATTTTTGGTGTCATTCAATGGCGAAGAAATGAATTGCACCCGTCAATTCTTCGGACAAGTCAATATTTTTCAAATTGTTAGCTTCAATTCCTCTTAAATTGATTGGCCACATAATCATAAAATTGTTGTTGCCCTGTTTCTGTAAAATTCTGAACTACTTGAACTTCACGTCCTTGAACATCTTGTCTTAATGCCCCTTGATTAGGGCCATCAACCAGAATTTTCAATTTCATTTTGGCAGGGCTTTCAAAAAATTCGGGATGCGGAATATAACAAGTAGTAACTACGTCCCACATATCATAAAAACTCTCGGTCGCCACAATCTCATAACTTTGATAAGCTAATTCCGAATAGCGATAATCCTTACTTTGTGCGAATAAGGTATTCATAAAATTCTGAGTGATTGCTGCCTGATCCGTAATATCAAGTGGGAATATTATAATTGGAAAGTCAGTATTATCAAAAATCCATTGTACAGCA
>JAJCYJ010000482.1 GCA_029262975.1 Saprospiraceae bacterium | reverse complement strand
CAAAAAAGTCTATTATTGACATTGATCTTGGCAGATACTTACCTGTAAGTGATCTGAATATTAAAGTGGAAAGTACGGCTGATTATTATAGGCCTATTGAAGTGCTTTATTTAGTTGATAGCACAATTACAGAAAAAGGATGGAACTATCAATATCGGCGTTTAATGACGTCAATTTTGAGTTCGCGAGAAGCAGGTCAAATGAAGTTCATAAGTACATTAACTCGGAAAATCAGACTTGTCATTGACAACCAGGACAATGCCCCACTTACTATTCAATCAATAAAGGCAAGAGGATATGTGCATGAACTGCTTATTAGAATGGATCAAACTGCAAATTATTTTCTTGTTTACGGAAGAAAATTCGATGTCAAACCCAATTACGATATTGTTAATTTTAAAGATAAAATTCCACCTGACTTAAACCTTCTGTCATTGGGAGCCCTTAAAGAAATCGGGAAATCTGAAATACTTCCTCCACAGCCGCTTTTTAAAAACAAATTTTGGTTATGGGGGATCCTGTCGTTTATTATGCTGTTACTTGGTTGGTTTACCATAAGAATGATCCGCACTGTTTAGCAAGTTTTAAATACCAATGTTCGCATTGTTAATTGTCCCTTGTTTCTAATTTTTGAATTAACTCCCTTGACTATTTATGGTTATCATCACATACGATATGAATGTAAGTATTAGAATTGGATGCGTTTGCTATAATTATATTGCGAAATGGGATTAATTAATAGCTCAGCGCAAAAGCATTCGTCTCATTTCCTTTATCTACTCTTCTTCCCTATTCAACCGCTATAAGTCCATATTCAGCGATTAAAGTAGTCTTGAACTATACTATTCATTAACTTTTCAGCTTAATATGATGCATCGATATATCTTTCTGACTATTTCCACTTTTCTGATAGCCACACACATAATTGGTCAGGAGGACACGTCTCTTTTGAAAAGTTTGAACCCACATAGTAAATCAGAATTATCAGACTTAAATGAGTTTATTGATTCACTTGTGCTAGTCAAAATGGAGGAATATCATGTTCCAGGTACTTCCTTGGCCATTATCCAGGATGGAAGAAAAATCTATACCAAAGGATATGGTTTTGCGGACCTTTCAAATGGACGTGAAGTCAATGCCGACTTGACTGGATTTAGAATTGCTTCAGTCACTAAGACATTAACGGCTACCGCTGTTATGCAATTAGTTGAAAAAGGATTATTAGACCTTCACACGCCGATCGATGAATATTTACCAGATCGTAATTTCAGCTTTCTTGGAGACCAGTCGATTACCATGCATCATTTGCTAACGCACACTGCAGGATTTGATTTAACAGATACAGGGGACGCCGCCCTTAAGTCAGAGGACGTGATTCCTATTGAACGGCTGGTAAGATACCATATGCCATCGATCGTTCATCCACCCGGAACAGTGTACAGTTATTCAAACTTTGGTTATACCCTTGCTGGATATATCATACAAGTGATCTCCGGAATACCTTACGAAGAATTCATATCCAGGAATATATTGATCCCATTAAAAATGAATAATAGCAATATGTCCCAACCTCTTAGCGCTCCATTTGCAGATAATTTATCAAAAAGCTATCGATGGACTGACAGGCAAATCGAGATCCAAAGAGACTTCACGAATACGGTGCCAGGTGGTGGCTTAATATCAACCGCAAGTGACATGTCTCGCTACATGCAATTTCATCTCAATCAGGGAATGCTCGATTCTGTCCGGCTATTAAATAAATCCAATCATCAAATTCTTACTACTCAGCAATACGGTTCAGAAGGGACAAAGTATGGGATCTGCTACGCCTTTCATGAAAATGGTTGGACGGGTCGTCGATGTCTGGAACATACGGGAGGGCAGTTAGGGTTTTTGACGTTGATGACCTTAATACCAGAAACAAAAACTGGTATATTTATCACACACAATAGTCGAGAAAATGCAGGCGCCTTCAGATATGACCTGGCGAGGGCAATTTTCGACACGCTTTTGTTTAGAAAAGAGCGATATATAAACCTTCCTGCCAGTGATAATTTTACTGAAAAAGAAGCGATTAAATATGAGGGAAATTATATCCAGTTAAATCGCCCACACAGTACATTCGAAAAAATTGGTACTCTATTTGGTTTTGCTGCTCAAACTTCTACAGTCAGATATGCGAAGAACGGAAAGCTGTTAATAGATGGAAATGAATATGTCAAATTAAATGAAAGAGTCTTTCATGAAAATGACGAAAAAGGGACCTGGAATGTAGCTTTCAAATTAGACGAAAATGGTGTTGCAGAACAACTGGTCGCAGGCCTGACTTCGTACAAGCGGATCAAATGGTACGAAGCTACGATCCTGCATCAAATCATACTTGGTTTTTCATTTTTCTTGTTGCTTATTAACTTTTTAAAAAGACCTTTAGCTAAACTGACAGAATTATCCAAAGGGAGAGTGACCCGGCAAAGAAGAGTACCTCTGCTTTCAAAATGGATCTACTGGACCGGGACTTTATTTGTTTTGGGCTTCTTTGGCATCCTATTAAATTCTATGATATACCAAGGCCAACTTTCCGACTATGGTGTCCCAATTTCACTAAAGATTCCATTTGTCTTAAATACTATTGGAGGAATTCTTTCTTTATATGCTCCAACTGCTTTATATCAGTTATGGCAGTCCAAAGCCGAAAAGCAGTCCAGCATTGTATGGAAAGCTATTTTAGTTATTTCAATTATTTTAGTTGCTATTGGATTTTGGCACTACCATATTATAGGCTTTTGGTATTGATCGGAATGGTTTAGGCTATTCTTGATAAAAAAATATATAATCGGTTCCTAACTTCTATCTTCCGTTAAGATTTTGAAAATTAGAAATATAAGAGCATCTTCCCGACAGGCTATATACTTTATTTTAAATTTCATTTTTGAGAATCAAACATATCAGGGAAGTCCGTCCATTATGATGCTGCAATTCAATAAATATTAAAACGAACAAACAACGAACAACAAGTAACCAGGAACTTTCTTATTTTCAATTTTCTACTGACGATGGCTTCGCCATATAAGCATTCAAAATTTTCAAATAGAATTCACCAGGTTCTTTTTTTTAAAATTTCCTGTATTTGAGTTCTTGAGACAGGTAAGTCGTCTATATGTTCATTCAGCCATAGGGAAAAGTCTTTTTCAATTTCTGCAGACCAACGTGAATCTATTTCCCCAGGTGTATATTTTTGTTCACGTAATCTTTGATGACCAAACATGTCCCTAAGTCGCACAACTTCTGAAGTCTCCACCACTCGTAAAGCAAGATGAGGTGGGATAAATATGACACCTCCATCCCGACCTAAAACTACATCTCCAGGCATGACGGTAGCGCTTCCTATTCTCGTAGGCATATTAATACCTACAAGTGTAGTGTTCAGTGCACCATCAGGATTGTTTAAATGGTGCGATGGGTGATAACTTTTAAAATAAGACGTAAACGATCCAATTTCCTTTAATCCGCTGATGTCGCGGATGGCACCATTATAAACAATGCCATTTCCTGTTTTGGCAAAAATTGAATTTCCAAGATTGTCCCCAATGGTCGGGCCGTCAACATGTGCACCAAACTGATCTACAACATATACATCACCTTTTACGAGTAAGTCTATAGGCCAGGAATTCTGTGATTTGATGCGCCCGTCCTGGTTGTGCCCTCTATGGTCAATACTTCTGTGGATATCAGGTCTTCCTGGCATAAATGATGCAGTGACAGCTCTCCCCACTAATACGCTATCCGGATTGATTGTTTGCCAGTCCCCTTCAAATTGGAATTTAAAATTTTCATTTTTCAATACTGCCCATGCTTCTTCAAGTGAGACAAGCCGCATGCGTTCTAATATTTCATCGGACACATAGGGACGTCCATCTTTTAGTCGTTCGCCAGTCCAATCCGGCGTCAGGAATATGAGTTCTTCTTTTGAAATTTGTTGGGCATATAAAGTCGAACTAATTCCAAATAGAAATATGATCACAGAACTTATAAAAATTGATTTTATCATAATGATTACTTGGCAAGATGAATTGATTTAC
Source organism: Saprospiraceae bacterium (assembly GCA_029262975.1). Lineage (GTDB taxonomy): Bacteria > Bacteroidota > Bacteroidia > Chitinophagales > Saprospiraceae > JAJRXG01. The sequence continues at coordinate 3,943 of JAJCYJ010000482.1, read as the reverse complement.
TTAAGTCAGTAGAATTAAATATAGTGAAGTTTTATGGTTTCTGATTTTTAGAGATCGTTTAATTTTCTGTACAAACATGAGTAGGGGAAATTTAAAAATTCCTTTGTATTGATATCCTCATTTTTCAATTTCTTAGAATTGTTGCTATCTGGTCTGATCTGTTCATTTATAACCTGGCTTTAAAGTGCCTGGATATCAAATGCCAATACTTCTGGAGTAGGATAAGTGAATTGTTTACAGCCAGCGTATTTATTTCTTTGATAATATTAGCGCTTATGCATCCATTTTGTAGGTAAACCCTCGATTTTTTTCCAGGATATGTGATATTTTTGTAATGTATTTAATAAGTCTCAGTCTTGATAAAATTTCAATGAAGAAATAATGTGGATGATTCGATATATTAATTTGTTCTTTCTTTTAACCGTTTTTTTCAATTCATCACTTGTGGCTCAATTACCTACGAGTCTTTTTCAAAAAGATAATTTGGAGTATTCAGGTGCATTCAGGATTCCTGCGGGAACAGTAGGTGTATCCAGTATGAATTTTTCAGAAGGGCCATTTGTCTATAATCCACTTAATCATTCCATTTTCATTGTTGGTCATGATCATCAACAGGCCATCGCAGAATATAGTATACCGGCCTTGGATACGGGACAAATTCAAGATTTGAATATGGCTGTTAATCTTCAGCCATTTAGTCAACATCTGAATATTCCAACATGTGGCAATACACAGAATATTAATCAAATAGGCGGAATGGCACTTATAGATGGAAAATTGTTTATTAATGCTTATGAATATTATGATGCAGATGGCAATGTGACACATACAACTATAATTTTGGATGACCCTGCAGATTTGGCAAATACAGGTGTTGACGGGTATTATGCTTTTGACGGAGGGGCAGGGCATACTGCAGGTTGGATGTCTGAGATTCCTGACGTTTGGAAGGATACACTTCATGGTTCCTATATTACGGGTGCTTCCAGTGGTATTCCGATTATCTCGCGATGTTCTGTTGGACCATCGGCATTTTCATGGTCGCCTGAAAGTCTTGTAACCGATTGTTCTGTAAATGCAATAAGTACGACAACCTTGCTCGATTTTAGTTTGGCAAATCCGTTGCATGATGATCTGAGCAATACCTCACTACTTAATGACTTATGGACTCATTTATCCAGGGCAACATTTGGTATGATCGTTCCTGATTCACGTACTTATTTGACGATAGGTTATTCAGGAGGTCACGCCAGTGGGGTATGTTACAAATGTACCCAGGATGATGGCAATGTTTGTGGCGGATATTGTCCTCCTATAGCTGCTGATTACGACCAATATTATTGGCTGTGGGATATGGATGATCTCCTTGCTGTGAAGGCTGGCTTTATGGCACCTTATGAAGTAAGACCTTACGATTATGGCACCCTCCATACACCTTTTGAAAACAGTACGAAGCAAATTGGTGGCGGTTCATTTGACGCTGCTACAAAGACGCTCTATTTGTCCATTCAACGCGCCGACCGCGATCAAGGTACTTATGCTAATCCACCTGTCATAGTCGCATATAAATTAAATGGTCCGGATCCATGTGCCTCAGTTGATTCTTCCATCCTCATTGAGACAGAAGATATATATGATAATATGGATGTTTATGCCCAGGATTATATTCAATCAAATGCCGTTATTTCTAATTTCAACAGTGTCTTCTGGAGTACTTCGGGTTGGATTGAATTGTTACCTCAATTTGAATTGGAGGAAGGATCGACCATGACTCTGACAATAGGAGATTGTGCCCTCAGGCAATGACTTATCCGGAAATCGAATAGATGAAAAAGAAGTAGATGATTTACTTGCAACCACTATTATCTTAATACGCCGTTAATCAAGTGTTACTTATATTAAATTATTGTTTAAAAAAAAAGATTTTCATAGGATACTACTTTACAATTACTTTCAACTTTCTACTGACGATGGCACAGCCATATCAGCATCAAAAAATTATCAATTTTCAACTTTCAACTTTCAACTTTCAACCCCACCATTTTCCAGGTAGAACCCTTTCTCCGAATTTTCCAATTTCATCCAATTTTAACATCAGTTTCCGTAATGGTCCATTGGCCAATCTTATTCCAACTCTATTCCACCATTTAGTATAATCTTTATTATATGGACAGACCCGGATACATATAGCGCAATCAGTATTCATGCCAACCCAAAACTTAAAACATCTTTTAGCATCTACTGTCCATTTTTTAATATTGCTCAAACTCGAAAAATTGGGTGGGGTATCTTGTGGTTCTCCCTTCGGAATTGCTCTTGGAGGGCAATTGTCAGCACATTTTTGACAGATATTACAGAACTCTTTTACACCAAAATTGATAGGTTGATCAATTTCCAATGGAATATCAGTAAACACTTTAGCGATACGTACATTAGGTCCATAGATAGGCGTAATAAGTAGTCCATGCCGACCATATTCTCCCAACCCTGCCTGGATAGCCAGGGGAATGTTTAGCCCGGTATCGTTTAAGGAGGCAATGGCATTAAAACCTAAGTTGGTTATAAATTGTGCTAATGTATTGGCACAATGTAAACCGGTCCCGTAACCTAAACCTGTTGAAGCACCACTAAGTGCAGCAGGGTAGGTTTTACTCAGACCATGATCTTGAGGAATAATCATGACAATGGCATATTTCATTCCCTTCGGAAGATCGAGTGGTGTGCTTTGTTGCGTTTTTCGGCTATAATTATGACTATAGATCCACCGATTATCTATCTCACAGACACCAGTCATACCGGACCCAAACATGCCAGCGGCTAACTTTATTCGCCGGGTAGTCTCTGTTGTAGATTCGAGCGCAAGAGGACTTGGTGAACCGGCAGTCTGCACAGAATAGTAATCTGTAAATCCCTCTACCTTCCCTTCACTTTCATATTTGTATTCTCCGACGACATCAGTCAGATGCCATGAAGCATTTCTAAATGCGAAATCCCAATGGTCGAAACCTTTTGATTTCTTCGGAGCGAAATTAGCAATATCATAGCTGGTAAAAAACTTTTTTGGGTTGATAGTTTCATCCCACATCGCACGGTTAAAAATGTCATTTTTCTGGTCAAATCTTTCGAACTTTTCAGTGATCTGAAATTCTTTATTTAGATAGTCTGCTTGATCTACATCATTGGTCTTGTTTCCTCTTTTATACCATTTTGTTTGGGACATTCTTATTTATTCTTGAGATCTGATATGCAAGGTAGTGTTTAATGGGCTTAATATGTTTAACGGGTTGAAGGACAGGATATAATGTGTTTAAGTGCTTATGTTCCTAAGTGCGTATAATCTTGCAAAATTGAAAATGTCCTCCTTTTCAAAGGAGGTGCCCTAAGGGCGGAGGATTATCCTAGTATATCTCTAATGCTTATTAGAATTGATAAATATCAGTTTAATGGACTTAAGGGGTTTAGAGAGATTTGTGCGTAGGTCCATAGGTGTTTAGGTGCCTGAAATTTTGACTCATGAAGAGAGTGAATAGAAATGCTCATTAAGAATCCAAAGCACACCTTTCTTATAGTTCGGCCGAATGAGGTGGATCCCCACTTCTGCAATGGATCATGTTGTATCTTTTGACATCAGAGAAAGTTAAAGCTAATCCTCCGACCTGCGGCCACCTCCTTTAGAAGCTACCGTTTATACATATCTTTTCCCTTTGCAATCTGATAACCAAGAAATATTCCCTGAAATGAGTCATATCCTCTTTGGAAGGTAATGGTGCCTGGTGGTCTCTGACTTTTAAATCCTTTCCACCCTCCAAGTCTCGCAATTACCCATGATGCCCAAGGGAGCGTATTTTGTTCGTAAGGATTCTTCAATTTATCCGTTTGTCCTTGTAAGTTTTCGTTCAAAGAATTTAGACATTGGATCTCATCTTCATCAAATACTTGTGTA
>JAJCYJ010000481.1 GCA_029262975.1 Saprospiraceae bacterium | reverse complement strand
GTTAACTGACACATCAGCCGTATTAATTGGAATGTTGGCCCGCTACTTCTTCACAACTGCTGGTGTGGACGCTGAATCAATCTTAGGTATAAACGCCCAGAATTCTTTGATAACTCTGGTAGAATACCTGCTTCCATTGTTCTTTATAGGCATCTATATCGCCGTTGTGCTTTCCGCCATCATGTCTACCATAGACAGTCTGTTAGTAGTGGCTTCGAGCGCTATTGTAAGGGATATTTACCAACAAATCCTAAGGCCAAAAATGAAGATCAGTGAGTTGACATCACTTTCCAGAAAGGTGACCCTAATCATGGCCTTAACCGCCCTGGTGTTGGCGCTAATAGTTGCTGTTACTACCCCTGAAAGGACCATATTTTGGTTTGTCATTTTTGGATGGTCAGGTATTGCCGCCAGCTTTTGTCCAGCAATTATATTATCATTATTTTGGAAAGGTTATACCGAACTTGGAGCAATGGCATCCATGATTGTCGGATTTTTAAGTATTCCGTTTTTCAAGTTTGTCATGCCTTCTATTGAAGGAATCGGCATCTATTTCGATCGCATCGCTGAATTAGGGCCTTCGTTTATTATGGCACTCCTGGCAGGGTACCTCGTATCCAAATGGAAACCTGACAAAGAATTAGAAGCACATTTTGGAAAACTCATAAAATAAATCAACTTATATGTTCCAGCTCAATCGTCGCAAATTTGTCGGTCTTTTAGGACCCCTGGCTGCATCTGCTTTAATCAAGACAGGCCCAGATCAAATTATCCATAATGCCAATATCATCACTGTTGATCCTAATCAACCGCGAGCACAAGCTGTAGCAATCTTTGGTGATCGCATACTCTCTGTTGGAAGTAATGAAGATGTATTAAAGCTGGCTACCTCCTTTACTTCAAAAATAGATATGGGAGGACGCACGATTACACCAGGCTTTATAGACGCCCATTCTCATCCGGCCTCCTCTGGCAGACGACACTTGATAGACATTGATTGTTCGCTTGGATCAATTGCTGAAATACAAGCTGAAGTGGCTCAGTTAGCAATCACCACTCCCCCCGGTGAATGGATTTTTGGTTTTAAATATGATGATACTAAAACATCAGAAGGCCGGTATATCAATCGGGAGGATCTGGATGAGGTTGCACCATTTCATCCTGTGATTATCAATCACAGGGGTGGACATACCGCTTTTGTTAATTCTATGGCATTACATGTCTCTGGCATAAATAAAAATACTCCGGACCCAAATGGCGGACATATTGATCGCGATCCCAATACTGGCAATCCAACAGGTAGAATCCTTGAAACAGCTACAGATCTTATTAAAGCCGAACGTCCTGAGTTGACTGAGAAGATGTATATCGACGGGGTCCACCTCATTTCTCAAATGTTGGCTAAGGCTGGAATTACTTCTATTCATGATGCGAGTGGTTCTATAAAGGACCTTGAAGCTTATCAGAAAGCTTATAAACTCGGTGCTCTGAATACACGGATTTATAATCACATACGTGGGTTTCAGATTTATAAGATGATAGATGCCGGTGTCCGCACCGGTCTCGGAGATAAATGGGTGAAAGTAGGCCCCTTAAAAACTGCAATTGACGGGTCGATTTCTGAAAGAACAGCGCGTTTATCAGAGCCTTACATAGGAAGTGACGGGTATCAGGGATTATTAACTTCTACTCCTGAAGATCTGTATGAAATATGCCGGGATGCCCACAATGCTGGTTGGCAAATAGGTGTCCATTCCAATGGAGATGTAGGGATTGATATTACACTTAGCGTATTTGAACGCCTTCAAAAAGAAAATCCCAAAAGAGATCCTCGCTTTCGTTTAGAACACTGTACTGTTATCAACGATAGCCTGGTAGAGCGTATTCGGGCACTGGGTGCTATTCCTTGTCCATTCTCTACCTATGTTTATTGGCACAGTGAGAAAATGAAATTTTATGGAGCCGAAAGATTAAACAGCATGTTTGCCCTAAGAAGCTTTCTCGATGCAGGTATCATGGTGACACAAACTTCTGATTATCCTCCCGGTCCCTATGAGCCGATGATGGCACTACAGTCCAGTGTCACTCGTATTGGATATGACGGACAATTATGGGGACCTAAGCAAAAAATAACAGTAGAAGAAGCCATCAAGGTAGGAACAATACATGGCGCTTACGCCTCTTTTGAGGAGCACGAAAAAGGATCGCTCGAATCAGGAAAATTAGCAGACTTAGTTGTGTTGGGTGCTGATCCTACAGAAGTAGATCCAATGACCATCATTAATATTCCGATTCATAAGACGATGGTCGGCGGCAGGTGGGTGTATGAAGCAGAATGATTTCTGTTCACTACTTTAAACCGCTTTATGTGTTGGACTTCGTTATGAAAGTTGAAAGAACAACCTGTCTACCTGCGGTGAACAAGCAGGCTCGGCATGTCCGCAGTACCATATCAGCCAGGGCTCAACTAAAAACATAATGCTGCTCTGTTAATTGATGAAAAAAGCTTATTGTGATCAATAATTAAGTCTTATAGACACCGATACAATTCATTAATTTACGGACACAACGCCGTAGGTGTTGCATGTTTGTAGCCAAGGGTTGAAAACCCTTGGTTAGAAGTAGCGTATCGAATTCAGTTGGCGGCATTTTTGATGCTCTCAAAAATGGTGACAAATGTATATGCACTTGCCGATAAATAACCGCCCATTCCCATATTTTCTAGTTCACTCCTTTTTAAAAAAGGAGCGCAAAATCGGCTGATTTAATACGCAGATTAAAGCCCAGCTCGGTAGAAAGTCGACATTGTTATTTCAATTTATATTTCTGGGGGTTTGGATTTACGCTGCATTTAATACAGGCCTTTAAGCACACCTGCTTTCCAAGCAGGCCCGGCATGGCCGCAGCGCCATATCAGCCAGGGCTCACCCAATAAGATTACGCTGCTACTTCTATTAATGAGAGAACCAGTCTGTTCAGCTGTAAGAAAAACTAGTTTGTAATTGAAATACAATTTTCCTTTCTGATTAAATAATTTACAATTTCAGTTATCAGAATCAATATTTCAAAACCACAATTCTATCCCCATTGAGGGGGTCAGGGGGTGGAATCGAATACAATATGTAAGATTTATACATTTTGAAAACATAAAAAATAGAACCAGAATTTATTTTTATTGAGAAACTTCTGATCCCCAGGACAACTAATAAACCTCAATCAAATGTGTCCACATTTTTCTAGTTCACTCCTTTAACCCGCTTTATGTGTTGGACTTCTTTATGAAAGTTGAAAGAACAAAAAAAATCAGGTGCTCCACGTTTATTTTGACTCGCAGACATGGTCTAAATCATGGTGAGAATCAAAATTGACGGACGTGCCTGATTTTGAAGTAATTTCAGCTTGGAATAGATTTTCCGATACATAAGGCGGGTTTAAAAAAGGAGCGCAAAATCGGCTGATTTAATACGCAAATTAAAGCCCAACTCGGTAGAAAGTCGACATTGTTATTTTAAGATATCCTCTTGGGGCATTTGGATTTACGCTGCATTTAATACAGGCCTTTAAGCACACCTGCTTTCCAAGCAGGCCCGGCATGGCCGCAGCGCCATATCAGCCAGGGCTCACCCAAAAACATAATGTTGCTCTGTTAATTGATAAATAAGGTTTCTAGTGATCAATGATTAAGTCTTATTGACACCAGTACAATTCATTTATTTACGGACACAACGCCGTAGGTGTTGCATGTTTGTAGTCAAGGGTTTTCAACCCTTGGTTAGAAGTAGGGTGACAACTGAATATGCACTTGCTTATTAGTAACCACCCATTTCCATTTTTTTGTGTTTAAGGTTTCAAAAGAATTCCTTCTATGAAATCAGCAATATCTTTTTTAAATTTAATAAGAGACGGCTTATGTGTATACATCATATGCCCTGCCTCATAATAGGTCATAGTTATATTATCTTTTATTTCACGTGTTAATCCAAGATGATCTATTGAATGTTCTACTCCATAAAATACGGTCGCTAAGTCATAATATCCATTCATAATCAGCACTTTCATATTGGGATCCCTTGTCATAGCACGTGCCATATCTATCCCTGTATTTATTGCTGCCTGGGTATTCCATCTACTATTCCCCTGGTGTTTCCAATCCCATGAAAAGCCTTCCCTTCTTCCTGCAGTAATGGAATACATCAGTGATTTACTCACCTTCAAATCATTATAATAGTAGTCCAAAAATCTTGTTATATAGGCTGGAGAAATAGCGGCACTCTGTGGATCATAGTCAGCCGTCTGCCCAATCAAATCCTGATTTATACCGGTAAACCTGGAATCCAATCTTCCAATAGTGCTACCCTCTTCACGCATTAACTCTTGAAAAAATTCACTGGCAGTTACCCTGAGATCAGCCTTGATCCAAAAGTCAGCGCTGACCCCTGAATAGTGCGCCAATCGATTCGCTACAACAACTTTTTCATTTGTCGTCAAACGATCTCCTTTGAACAAAGCGGGGACATACTCAGACTCTGTAAATAGTCTTACCTCATCTATAAAAGATTCCAGGCTGCCCGGTTTGTTTTCTATTTTATCGTGGTACCAGGCAGTAGCTGCAAAGGTTGGAAAATGAACTATATATGGCATATCATCTCCCGGTGGAAAAATCAAAGTGCGAAGATCAAATACCGCAGAGACCATAATTACTCCGTTCATTGCAATCCCCTGACTTAGTAATTTGTCCATGACGCCCGCATTTCTAAATGTGCCATAACTTTCACCAAGTAAAAATTTAGGCGAATTCAATCTGTCATATTTAATCAGAAACTGTGTGATAAATAAACTGATACTTCTTATATCCTGATCTACACCCCAAAAATCTTTGAACTCCGATTTTCCTATAGGTACACTGATTCCGGTACCAACAGGATCAATCATGACCAGGTCTGCAATATCAAGTACTGAATATTCATTATTTTCTAATAAGTAAGGGGCGGCAGGCGTAAATTCCGGATCTTTTACGACAATCCTTTTAGGACCTAGTACACCCATATGCAACCAAAACGATGACGAACCCGGCCCACCATTATAGGCGAACATAATCGGTCTGTCAGCAGGAGCGCCTTCTTTAAAATATGCCGTAAATCCAAAAAGTGCAATCGGCTCATTATTTTCATCTCGCAACTGCATCGTGCCGGCATGGGCGGCCAAGTTAATGGTCGAACCATTTATGATTACTTTTTGGCTTGTAGTAGATATTTCTCCTTCAGGAACAGGTTTGTTCATGCTTTTTGATGCATCATCCTGGGCATAATTAATTGTCAGACTACAGCTCAGGAAGAAAACAAAGATTACCGATTTCATGTTAGAATTCTTAGATTGGTGGAAAGATACAACTCCTCGAATAAAATAATAACCTAAAAAATTAGACCACAGCACACTCCCTCACATTAACCATGAATATGCACAAATCCAAACTATATTTTACCAATAAAGACATAGAGAACATTAAGTCAAAAAAAGACCTGATATCGCACTTAAATAAAAAGAAAATCAACTTTGACAGGGCACAAGAAATCATTAAGTACAATGATGAGTTGCATGACCTTCAGGTAGAATTATTAAAACTTCAAAATTGGATTCTTAAAAAAAGAAAGCGCCTGGTTATAATTTTTGAAGGCCGTGACGCTGCAGGGAAAGGAGGTACAATCAGACGATTTACAAGATTCTTAAACCCCCGGTCAATGCGCGTTGTAGCTTTAAATAAACCAACAGATAAGGAACGGGGACAATGGTATTTCCGAAGACATGTTAAAGAATTACCCAATCCCGGCGAGATTGTATTCTTTGACAGAAGCTGGTATAATCGCGCTGTTGTTGAACCTGTCATGGGTTTTTGTACTCAAAAAGAATATTTAGAATTTTTACGCCAAGTTCCTGAGTTTGAACACATGCTTTTTGAAAATGGAGTTGATATTATTAAATTTTGGTTTTCTATTTCACAGGACGAGCAAAATAAAAGGTTCGAATCAAGAAAAAACGATCCATTGAAACAATGGAAACTAAGCCCTGTAGATATTGAGTCTCAAAAACTCTGGGATGAATTTACACACTATAAACAAGAAATGTTCATAAGAACGCATACAAGTTTTGCTCCATGGACAATTGTAAAAACTAATAAAAAACGCAAAGCCAGATTAGAATCCATTCGGCATGTTTTATCCTTATTTGATTATACTGATAAGGACAAATCCAACACGATATTGTTCCCAGATCCTAATATAGTTCAGCGGTTTCATCGTTCAATAATCTCCAAGAATTAATCATCCAAAAAATATGCATTTTTCTAAAACAGATTTAAAAAGACTAAGCAGCACCGAAGTTATAATAGATCTCTTATCCTCGAAAAAACCAAATTTTAAGGAATCTCTCGAAAAAGTAAAATATAGAGATGAATTAAGAGAACTTCAGATAGATCTCATTAAAATGCAAAACTGGATTGTAGAGAGAAATGAAAGATTGCTCGTAATATTTGAAGGTGGTGAGTTTGCAGGTAAAGGACTTGCCATTCGAACGATGATGGAACATCTTAATCCTAGGTCTGCCAGAACTATAGCATTACCTAAGCCTACTTCATCAGAATCAAAACAATGGTATTTTCAGAGATATGTGAATAGAATACCGGACCCCGGTGAAATCGTCTTATTTGATAGAAGTTGGTATAATCGAGCCCTGGTCGAACCTGTTAACGGCTTTTGTACAAAAAGTCAATACACTCGATTTATGAATGAAGTCAATAATTTTGAATCCATGCTTTACCATGATGGTATGATTATTATTAAACTGTACTTCATGATTACAAAGAAGGAACAAGCCACTAGAATAGAAGCAGTTAAAATGAATCAACTAAGACGCTGGCAACTGACAACAGTTGATAAAAATGCTCAAAAGCTATGGGACAAATTTAAAAAATATGAAAAAGACATGTTGGAAAAAACTCATACTAAAGATGTTCCCTGGACAATTATTGACGGCAACAATCAATTTCTAGCTCAGATTTTAGCTTTAAAACATATCTTAAAAAAAGTCTCATACAAGTGATAAAACGGGCGAGAATTAACCAAAGGTTTGCTTTTTGAATAATCATTCGGGAGTACATGCGGAAGCCTGAAAACAAAGTTTGTCTCCGCCAGCAGGGACACGCCCATATTTATCAAGAATCCCTTCTAATTTTAAGTTCGCAATAGACGGTCCTGCGCTTGTCATCGTAACCCAGGTGATATGATCAAAGGCCATATCGCTTTGGTCATTTTGAGAACCCCCGGTAGTGCCCAGCGTAATATAATCTCTGGAATTTTTATCAGTATGGCCATATGTATGAAAATGTCCATTTATTACTGAATAGGGCCTCGTCCCTAAGGCTTGTTCAATCTGTCCTAATCCGCCATTATCTTCTCTCATCCACACAGGTTTGTGCATGAAAATCATCGTCCATTTTACATTTGAATTATCCGCGATTACTTTTTCAAAATACGTAGACTGTTCAATGCTAATCTCTCCAGTTCTTCTTTCAGGCATTTTAAAATATTCAGATTTTACAGCCTCGTCGGGCTGGTCCCCATCCAGTATTTCTATAGCGATTGCCCTTGCCTTATAAATTTCCTGCATTCTATCTTCCTCGTAATCTTCAGAATCAAGAATTAAAAAAAGGACATCCTTGTAAATAAAATGGTAGTACCGGTGTGCATATCTTTCCTGCCAAATATGTCTCATTGTAACATTAGTCAGATCATGATTGCCGCCAACGTGAAAGAAGGGAGCGCGAAGCTGAGACACTTTTTTATCAAATAGCTCCCATTCGTTAGTTAACTGCTCTCTATCTTCTGTCCCACCATCAATTAAATCTCCTACGGACATGACAAACTCAGGACGCAATATGTTCAATTGCTCAAGTGCCACTTCTATGATACCGGGACGTTCTCCTCCATAGAGATCAGAGATTATTGCAAAAGAAAATTTATCTTTTGCATCATCAAAACGATCATGTGTCCAGGGCTTCGAAAGTTGGTTGATCGAATGCGTAAAAGGATTATGCGTAATTCTGGGCGTAGCACAACAGACTATTAAAAACAACAGGCCCAAAGTACCTAAGACTACGGATTGTCTTATTGGAATATTCATTGAAATTGGATTAAGCAAATAATGTAGATAGTTCTATTCCAGCAAACTAATGAATTTTACCCTTTGGCAGGTACATGTAAACTTATTTGTGCTTCTTGTCTGATCTATTAAATTCCCATTCCCACACCAGGCCATCATCGGGGTCCATTACTTCTCCAACAAAATTGTACCCGTTCTTTTTCAAAATCCTGGTAGAGGCATTTTCCTCCCTTAGTGTTCTGGCAGTAATGCGGATATCAGCTCTTTCATTGAGTGCTATAGCCGTGAGTTCTGCGCAAATTTTACTGGCTATCCCTTTCCCTTCCCACTCAGGTAACGTACCATAGGCAATTTCCACTTTTCCATCTTTCGGAGGTCCTTTAAATCCTCCGGTCCCTACTACTTCATTTGCTTGAAGCATAAAGTATCCTATCCATGGAGTTCTAAATCCAACTTTAAGATAGAAGCCTTCCATTGCCTGAAAAACTTCAATGCAAAATGGGTGGTGCAAATATTTTTGCATTGCCGTTCGATTTGCCTTTATCGGAATGAATATTAATGCCATTGATAATAAATTCGAAGTTTTTCAATAACGTGAATGCTTGGAAATTGTGAAAATCAAGGACAATAATAAACACTATGTACTTGTCCTTTCAAAAGAGGTCAGACAAAACCTCTCTCTATAAAAGGAACTAATTATTAAAATGCAAATCGACTAATTCGCAAATGATGCGATTTTTTCTCTTAATAGCTGTTTTTCGGATTCTGATCTGGTCAGTTGGATAGCAAGATTAAACTCAGTTAATGCTTGATCCGTATGTCCCAGTCTCTTGTGCAACGTGCCAAGAATAGCATGGTATAAATAATAAATTTTCATTTTTTTATCGCCTTCAAGTTTTTTTACATTTTGAAGAGCTTCAAGTGGTCCATAAATTTCCATAACAACTAGACACCTGTTGAGGTAAACAACCGGGTCAAAATTTTTATCGAGCATGACCTCATAATAGTTTAGTATAGAGTTCCAGTTAGTCGATTCGTAATTGAAGGCTATACAATGTTCATAGGCAATCGCAGCTTCAAGATGATAGTTACTTATTTCTACACCCGATGCAGCTTCGTTCAAGTAAGAATTTCCTGATTCGATCAATTCTTGATTCCAGCTTCCCCTGTCCTGTTTGTCGAGTAATATTAATTCCCCTTCGGTAGAAATTCTGCCATCTACTCTGGCAGCATGAAAGCACATCAGGGCCATCAAGGCGTTGGCGTTCGGTGATCGAGTTTTCTTGTTTTCTAATAGCAATTGACATAAGGACATTGCTTGCATGATCAGATCTTTGCGAATGGGCTCGTCAGAATGTGTCGAGTTATATCCCTCATTGAAAATTAAATAGATGGCGCCTAAGACTGCATTTATCCTTGGTGGCATTTCTTCTGGTTCCGGAATTTGCAGCCGGGCTTTGTGGGTGCGAAAATATTCTTTAGTACGATATAATCTTTTTGAAATTGTATCCTCTGACGTTAGAAAAGATCGAGCTACTTCTTTAGTGCTAAATCCACATAATGTTTTTAAAATAAATGTAATCTGATTTTCTGGCGACAAGTCAGGGTGACAACAAGCGAACATCATTGCTAAAAAATCATCCTGAATATGCGTATCTGTCCAAAATTCATTCATTGTTATGGCGAGTGAATATTCAGAAGTTAACAATTGCCTTTTAGGGTCGGTAAAATCTATAAGCTCACTGTATTTATTACGTCTGATTATATCGATTGCTTTATTCTTTGCAGTTCTATAAAGCCAAGCCCCAGGGTTATCTGGCGTGCCATTATATTTCCATACTTCAAGTGCTTTTAATAATGCATCCTGTACTACGTCCTCTGCTAATTCAAGGTTTTGAAAACCAAATATTTTTACTAATACAGAAACCATCTTTCCAGACTCCTGTCTGAAAAGATGATTAACTGTTTCATTTACTTTGCTTTTATCTTTCAATTATATCTGTAGTTATTATTTGCAAAGTATTGCAAATAATAAAATCATTCCTTTAAGACTAACCCATAGGAAGAATTTCTCTGACTTCAACAGTACAATCATGTTCAAAGCCAGGACAACCTTTGGCTAATTCAGTCGCTGCTTCTAAAGAATCAGATTTAACTATGATATATCCCCCGACAAGTTCTTTTCCTTCCATTAGAGGCCGGTCAATGACTGTTGATCCACTATCTATAAGCGTCTTTCCTTCCCCTCCTAATGGCTGGCCTCCAACGAGGGTTCCAGCTTGCGCCATGCCTCCCATCCATTTTTGCCATAGCTGCATATGTGCTTCCATTTCCTCCGGAGATTTTGTATCTCTAACATCATGCCCTCCTCTGATAACGAACATAAATTCTTTCATCTGTCTTAGTTTTTAAAGTAATTACAAATTGATATTCAGAACTATGACGAATGCACAATTCATATTTGGACAGCCAGAACAGAAATTATTATTTATTCTGACTATTTGTCTCTTTAACAAGATCCGAAAATAGCGTCCTGACCGTTCTGTGAAATTGAATTATACTATTGTTGAAAAACAAAAGGAACCCACAATGGAGTTCCTTTCATAAATATTAATTCCTATAATTTACAGCTTACTTAATTGCCGCCACCTTCTTCTTGCTTTACGCCCATTTCAATATTAGCTGTAATACTTACCATCTTGCCAACAACCAGGTCGCCACCTGGAATAGCGCGATCAAATTTCAGGTTATAATCAAACCTGTTGATATCGCCCTGAATTTTAAATCCGGATACAGGACCTCTACGGCCTTCTATTGTACCATTATATTTTACTTTGAACTTCTCAGCTTTCGTGACATCTCGCATCGTCAGATTTCCAGCAAGAAAATAATCCGCTCCTTCCTTAACAATTTTTCCAGAAAATTTTAATTCCGGATACGATTCTGCATTAAAGAAATCATCACTTTTTAAGTGACCATCCCTACGTTCATTGCCTGTGTTTACGGAAGCCGTTTTCGCGGCAAATTCTACTTTACTACCTATAAAGTCCTCAGAGGTACTTGTAACGCTTCCATCAAATTCTCCAAAAGATCCTTCGACTTCAGATATGCCCATATGAGACACTGCAAATCCAATTTTTGAATGTGACTTGTCCAATGTCCACATTGTTTGTGCTGATACCATTAGTGAAGAGCACAAAAGAAAAAGGCCTGAAAAAATTATTTTTATATTCATAATTATGCGATAAGTTTAATTAATTACTCTTGATAAAGTTATAGATGTTTGTTTAAACAAGGATATTGAAAACATCAATTACTTTCCCAAAAGTTCTATCAACGACAAATATTAACAGTCAACTAACTTTTTTCACGGTCTGATAACCTTTTTAGCTGCTTTTTGCATTGGATTTAAAGGAGGTATCTGCTTACTTGCTTTGAACACCTGAAACCTCGTCGGCACCTCTTTGACCGGCCAGTTATTGTTGCTTTCATCAATATCCGCTGTCTCTTTAAAAGGGTCAATGCGAATAGCCGTTACGACTTTCTCCTTTGTAAAAACCTTAGTAAAATCACTTTCATTTTTACGCCAGATTTGAACCGGGATCGTTTCCATTTCCTGCGACCCATCTTCATAAGTCCATTCTATAATCACCGGCATAACAAGCCCTCCCTTATTACTAAAATGCAATTCATAATAATTATTGCCGCCATACAATTGCTCTTTTTCTTCATTCGTGTATGTCTCATCATAAACATGTGTCACAAAGTTCACCATTGAATCACTGGTATTCCATGGTTCATAGTAAGTATAAAAGTCCTGTAATTCAGGGTCTTTAACAACGGTAAACTCCATGCCGGATTCTTTATTCCTGATCTTGGATATATCGTCAAAAGGCTTATCAATATTTAGCGTGAATG
>JAJCYJ010000480.1 GCA_029262975.1 Saprospiraceae bacterium | reverse complement strand
CCATTCAGCACATTTACACCTCCCGATTCATCTTCCTTGATTATTGGTGATTTACCCTTAAAATTTGGAGTGGACTATATCGCGATTAATGGACGCAAGGAATTAATGACAGCGACTACAGTCGATATTGGATACGGTAATAAAGAAGACATCGATAATGCTGATTTGAGATTTAAAGTGGCTGTAAGTATAGCAGGAGATGGAGAAAGTACTGATCCCCGAGATTGGATCGCAGCATCACGAGAAAAACGAAAAAGAGTAAAAGCTGCCGGGGGCGTTGCCCTTTTGGAAATTTATCAGAGCACCACGATACCATGGCGCTTCATAAGGTCTTTAGGAAAACAGACGCAAATGTCTGTCAGTAATGGTCTTGAAAATACGGACCTGCCCAACTTATGGATGGGTACAACAGACACTTTGGTTATCAATATGCTTATGGAAGGTAAAACGCCAATACACTTCTACATGGATGAATTAGAGCGAAAGGCATTTTCTTCAGCCAATGTGGTAGGGATGATAAAAGGAACGGATCCAAAATTATCGGAAGAATATATAGTCTATTCTGCTCATTATGACCACGTAGGAGAGGGTCAACCAGATGCGACGGGAGATGCCATTTATAATGGTGCCAGGGACAATGCTGTTGGCGCGACTGCAGTCTTGTCATTAGCCAAGTATTTTGCAAAAAATCCGCCTAAAAGATCTTCTATTTTTGTGTTTTTTACGGCAGAAGAAAAAGGCTTGCTGGGTAGCAAGTATTTTACAGAGAACTTACCGGTATCTCCAGAAAAAATAAAGTACAATTTCAATATTGACAATGGAGGGTACAACGACACAACTATTGTAACCGTAATTGGACTCACCAGGACAGAAGCCGAATCTGATATACAAGCTGCCTGTAACGAACTTGGTCTTACAGCTATAGAAGATGCGGCTAAAGAACAAGGTTTGTTTGATAGATCTGATAATGTGAACTTTGCAGTCCTCGGTATTCCAGCACCTACTTTTAGTCTTGGCTTCAAGTCGTTTGACGCTGAAATATTCAAATACTATCATCAACCCGGAGATGAAGTCGAGACACTCAATATGAATTACATTGAAAGATATGTAAAGGCTTATTTACTTAGCTCAATTAAAATAGCCAATATTAACACCGCTCCATTCTGGATAAAAGGGGATAAATATTATGATTCAGGTGTCCAGTTGTACAAGAAATAATCTTTTATAATTTTAAAAGAAAAGCAGGGAAAGTAATAGCACCCCAAAATATATCGAGATGGTTTTTGCACCTTCATAATCTTTTGCAATGCGCTGCCCAAACAGCAGCATCAGTAAAGAAGCCAAGCCTACCATGACGCTATAAAAAATACAAGTATTATCGCCACACCACAGAAGGCAAATAGCACCACATATGGCCAATAATCCAGTCACTACTTCTGTGATTGTAATGACTGCAAGCATCGGTGTCACAGTCTTCGAAAGAAATGTGTCTTTAAAATGATCGGTAATCCATGAATGATTTCCCTTCCAGTCAAAGACTTTATCCAAGCCTGATTGAAGAAAAACGATAGCAATAAACATTCCTATGGCCAGTTGGCCGATAAGTGCTGTATGTTCCATATAATCCATCTATTTGTATTTTAATATATCACAAGATAGTTAAACTCGCTTTGTGCATTGGAAAATCCCTGCCAGCAGCATGCTGGTATTTAAAGCTTCTTCTGGTAAAGATTGATCAGTTCTCCCTCCAATTCTAATTTTCTCTCAAACACAAATTCCATTCTTTGAAGGAGTCCAATACTTTTTACATTATCAGGATGGGTGATCGCCTGTAAGATGGTAAAACCGAGGACCTCTCGCCCCCATTTTATCAATTCGTTGCAGGCATGATGGATAATTCCCTGACCCTGATATTTTGGTAATAAAGCATAACCTATATCCGGATAATCTAAATAATCACGTTTCAAAAATCCACCCACTCCAACTGGTTCCTTAGTTGATAGTAGTGTGATAAGATTTAAACCAAACCCATAATTTTTATAATCTTTTAAGGGGCCATTTTCTATATATCGTTCTGCATCTTCTATTGAGTAAATCTTTCTATCACCTATATATTTCAGCCATCCGGGTGTATTCATTAATGAGAATATAAAAGGGGCATCGTCTATAGTGAGGTGCCGTATAAAAATCGGATCTGACGTAAACATAAATGATGGCTCCATAGGCACCGGGTGCATGTATTTCTCCTAATAATTTACAAGATTAGGGTTTATAATGCAACTGGTTTTTGTTGGATTTTTCTATTTCGAAAGAAAAGACTGAAATGAATTATCTAAATAACAGACCCTTAATTACTTATGACGATTAGTGGAATTTCTATCGGAACCGTGGTTCTTTGATCTCGGTTTACCACCACCTCTACCCTGATAATTACCTCCTCGTCCACCACCCCTTTGGTTTCCACCGCCGCTTCC
This sequence comes from Saprospiraceae bacterium, assembly GCA_029262975.1. Lineage (GTDB taxonomy): Bacteria > Bacteroidota > Bacteroidia > Chitinophagales > Saprospiraceae > JAJRXG01. The sequence goes on along the minus strand of JAJCYJ010000480.1, from coordinate 1,314 downwards.
GCGAAAATTTCCACCTCGACCACCACCACGTCCACCACGATGTCCACTCTGTTTATCGGACCATTCCGGGCCTTCTCCTAATTCTTTTGGCATAGGAAGTTTGGGAACTTCTTTTCCAATAAGTGATTCAATTCTTGAGAATTTATACATGTCGGCCGGATTAATAATCGTAAGAGCGACACCTGTCGTATCGGCTCTTCCGGTTCTGCCTACCCTATGTACGTAATCTTCAGCGTCGTTAGGCACATCGTAATTAATTACAAGGTCAATATCTTTTATATCTATCCCGCGACTTAATACATCTGTAGCGACAAGTACACGTGTCTCTTGAGATCGGAATTTTCTGACTGCTTCCTCTCGGTCTTTTTGATCAAAGTCTGAACTGACTGCTTTTACCTGGTACCCATTCCCTGATAAAGATCGCACCACTTCGCCTACTTTTTTCTTTGTAGAAGTAAAGATCAGGATACTTGAGTAATTGGGTTTATCTTGAATAAGGCTACGAATAAGGGCAGCTTTTTGACTGTCATAAGCTAGATAAGCAGCCTGAAGTACGCCTTCTGCTGGCTTAGAAATTGCAATACTTATTTCTCCCGGATCAATTAATATGGATTTTGCGAGCGTCCTGATCTTAGGAGGCATAGTCGCACTGAACATCAACGTCTGTCTCTTTTTGGGCAGAAAACCCACAATCTTCATGATATCTTCAAAAAATCCCATGTCGAGCATTCTGTCTGCTTCGTCAAGGATTAAGTGTTCTAATTGACTGAAGTCCGAATAACCCATATTCAGATGTGAGATCAACTTCCCTGGTGTCGCTACGATAATCTCAGTCCCGCTGGTCAAAGCCCTTTTTTGAGTCTCGAAGTCACTGCCATCTCCGCCACCATATATAGAACAAGAAGTAGCATTAACAAAATAAGCAAAGGCCTGTATTTGCTGATCGATCTGTAATGCCAATTCTCTCGTCGGAGCAATGACAAGTGTATTGATATGAGTAGATGGTTTAGCGGCAAGTTTATTTAGTACAGGAAGAATAAAAGCAGCAGTCTTGCCTGTTCCGGTTTGAGCACATGCCAGTAAATCTTTCTTTTCTAAAATGAGTGGGATAGCTTGCTCCTGAATAGGCGTTGCCTTTTCAAATCCCATATAATGCAAAGCTTCTAACAATGATGATTCTAAACCTAATTCTTCAAATGTCATATATACTACTTATCAGGAGGAAGTGAATCCGGGGGTGATTTGAGAGCACAAAGTTAAGCATATATGTCAATACAAATTATAGAATGAAAAATCCGAAGGTAACCTCTTTAA
>JAJCYJ010000479.1 GCA_029262975.1 Saprospiraceae bacterium | reverse complement strand
TATAAAAGCTGGTTGTTGACTATAAAGAATAACAGACAATGGTTAAACTATTCTATTGAGGATAGTTTAGAAGAAACTATAAGAGTGCTCCAACTTATAAAAGATGAATTGGGTAGATATAATATATGAATCGATAACTTCTTAGTGCTTTTGTGTTCTATATGATTACAGCAATCCTTTTAAGTATACGGCAACTCTCTTCTGAATTGACTTGAGCAATTAATAAAATAAACTTCTTTCCAATCCCTTATAACATTCCGGAATAGCAAATAATCAGAATAAATTAGACGGCTACAAACAAGTAGGCATAAATTGATTCACCCCGAAGAAAACCAACATTCTATTCGAAACTATAATTGGAGAATACTGACATTAAAATAGACAAATATTATGGAACAAGCAGATCAATTATTAACTCTTACGCAGGTTGCCATTGCAATAGCTGGGTTTGCAGGAATAATAGGAACATTTCAATTTAAAGAAGGGGAAAGAATTAGCGTAGGAGACGCAATAGGACTGGCAATGATAGTAAATACAGGGTTGATGAGTGCCTTTTATTCAACTCTGCCCTTATTATTGGCTAGTTTCGATATAGATGATTCTCTTATATGGGCTATAAGCAGTGGTTTGGCCTGCATTATTTATTCATACTTCATTTTCTATGTTGCAAATCGTCTTAAGAAATTGAAGGTTTACAAAGCCTTCAATAAGTTAATAATCTATTTATTATTCATTATTTCCTTTATAATCATCATTATAAATTTACTTAATACTCTTAATATTGTATTTAAGAGAGAATTCGGACCTTTTTATATCTCTTTGATTTATTCACTTGGAACGGTTTGTTATATGTTTTCACGCCTACTACTTCGTCCAATTTGGAGAACAATTCGAAGACAAGAATCAGAGAGTTTTATTGATGGCGATTTGCAATAAATATTTTATTTAATATGTGTATCTCTGAATATAACGTGAGTAAGATTTTCAGGACGTTGGACAGACCAAAACCTAAACGAGAATAATAATTGTTGAGAAAACAAATTGAGCCGTTAATCAAATGGAAAAAGAAAAGGGTAGGTTCTCGGCAAAGACATAATTGGCCTTGAACATTGGAAATAGAATCGAATAGCCGTTTGGAATAAAAAATTGAATGTGCTCCTCCGGTATTCTCAAAAAGATCTTCGCGTCGATCAATTTGTCTTTTAAGCTTCTATTTTATAGATGCCGAATAATCTCTTTTGCAATGACATCATTGGCATCTAAATCAAGTGTTTTCTGATACATATTAGTAGCCTCACCTATTCGTCCGTCTCGCACATAAGCCTCCCCAAGTGAAATATATACTTTGGCATTGGAGGGGAATGATTGCAGATTTCTTTCCAACAATAGAATGGCATCAGCAAGCTCATTTCGAGCTATCAGGTAATGCCCTATTAAATTTAGTGTGTTAACATTAATCCTATTTTCTGGATTGCTTGATAGCTCTTCGAATTTCTGCAATGCTAATGCGACCCCGCCTGCCTTATAAGCGTCATTAATTTGACCGGTAGGTCGCTTATTATCACCAATAAAATTGGCTAAATTCTGCTCTTGATTTCTCTTGCCCAATATGCTAATTTCAATTTGCACCATATTGGACACAGAAGTAATCCCTTCTTTTATTCGGCTCCATCGCTCTCCTGCTACATGAAAGTCTGTTCGATCGATTTCTGCGGCCCCTGTGAAAATCACTTGCAGGTCACCTCTTGTGTCTATCAGGATACCCGACGGCGGATCCATCTGAAATGTTATGTCACGCGTTATATCTTTTAAAGTCAATTCCCCTACTAAATCAAATCCACCTTCTTTAGGGACTACCGACTTACTTGTAAAACTCATTTTAGGAAAAGTCTCTGCATCAAACCAATTTGCTGATTTCAAATCTTTATCCCGCCACTCATGATCCGTATCGATACTGGATGTTTCGACATCAATGGTCACAGAAGTATTCATGATATCATTTTCGTCATAGCGAACGATTCCGGAAAATCTTTCGAAATGTCCTTTTACTTTAGCGTATCCCATGTACTTTACTGAAAATTCCAAATAAGAATGCCCGGCATCTATAGGAAAAAATTCATCCATGCTCGGTTGCGCACTTACGATGATTGAAAAACTTATGGCCAACAAAAGTGATTGTAAGAATTTCATACCGATTATTTTACATTGATCGTGTCACTTATCTAAACGATCAGGACAACAGATATGTTGGTTTATCGAAAATCCAGGTTTCCAGGGTTCTTAAACTTAAGAGTTTCAGGAACCCTTCTTCCAATCCCTTCACTTCCCTTCTGAACTTACTCATCTAATTCTTTTGCAATATCCACCTGCAGTTTCATTACTTTTTTTAAGACTTTTTGGTAATAATCTAATACAAACATACGATTGATCTCAATTTTGAATAAATGGCTCAATAATATATTTTTATCAGCTTCCGAAATGGCCATCGGTTTTTTGAAGCTAACTATATTTCCCTTTTTATCAAATACAAAGTTAGGTGCTAATAAATGGCTGAGATCCGAGTAGTAATTTTTATGAAATTGTGTCTCCTCGTAACTTTCTTCCAACTTTTTCAGTGTATAGTATTCATATTCATAGAGCGAAATAATCTGAAATCTCAGAGAATCATTTTCTATTAGTTCCAGCCCCTTGGATTTTAAAGTTTCATACCCGGAAGAATTTTGAAGCGAAGTGAAATCTCTTGTTAACCCCACATAATAAATAGGCAAAGAATCCTGGGCAACTTCTTCTCCCTGAATTATTTTCCTCCAATATTTACATGCTAATACACCATGCCTATGACCGCCTTCATTTATTCTGATATCATCAATATCTTTTTTAAGCCCGTTAGATATTTCTATCAATATCTTACTTTCAGCTCTATCCTCTCTTCTGTTTTCATTCCAATTGTTTAGCGCAAAAGCTGCAACAACAGCGATAAATATGGAAAGAAATTCCAGGGCAAATTTTTTCCAGTTTAAAGTCTTCATATTTCTTTATAGTTCAACGGTATATAATAGTGTTTCATTTTCAGATTTCCTAAACTTTCGAAGTTTAGGAAACCTCTTCTCAGTATTCGAAGTTAAGGATACCTTGTCCCCCCATTGAGGAATCAGGAAACCTGGTGCGAAATTATGAAAATATTCAAGGGGCTTATCCCAATGAAGACCCAATGTATTCGGTAGCATAAGAATTATCGGGGTATGGTGAGGAGTCTGCCGTATGCGCATATCATCTGGGAGCCGCTCCTTTTGGCTATGGTGTATTGGCTTCGAGAACCGCTGTGAATGTTCGTCTATACGTCGATAAAATTATGTGCGCATAGAACCGGTTCGTTTATCCAACCTTTCAATATATCACCCGAAGCCAAAAACAAGGCTGCTCCCGGCATTACAATTGTCATTAAATCCGCAGGCAATTATCATGATCTTTTAGCACCGATTATTATAGATTCAAAGATGAACCTGGAGGTGAATAATGGTGGAGTTGTGGTTGGGCAAAAGATGGGGAGAATATGCGATAATTGAAGTCTTAATAGGATGTTTTTGCTTATTACAAAAAAAATTCAAGAATTCAATTGATACATATTTTGCTAATTCATTCAAATCTCCTTTCCAATGAACATATATCACACGATTCCACTCTTGATAATATTTCCAGTTTCTCTGTAGGATAGGCTAAGGTCTATGTTCGGTTTTATTTAATATTTATCGAATAATCATTTCAAATTTACTAAAATGCTTCTCGTGACCGATCAACAGACATTTAATAGCCATAGCTGTTTTGCACGCTGTCAATTCATACTATACTATTATCTAAAGCTTATCTTTTCAAAAGCTCTCCCATTATATTTGTATACCCCGTCATTCTGTGTGCCAACCCAAAGATCTCCTTGATTGTCTTTATAAATTTTAAAAAGAGAAATATTCTTTTCTCCTTCTGTGATGGGGTACTGTATTAGTTCTTTCCCAGTATTTCTCCATACACCATTATCGTAACTTAACATCCACAAGTCACCATCATTGTCTACAGTCATTGACAAAAAATACTCACTTTCTGAATCTTTACTTTCGATTCCTGACACTCGTTGATAATTTATTGGTTTCAGCTCATTCGTTTTTGTGCTATCGGACAATATTTTGTATTTGTACTTCGGATTACAAATCCAGATATATCCATCTGTATCTTCAATGATAGAACGAATGCCAAAGGAGCCACCATTAGGTGTTTCTGTTAAATGATTTTCATACATCCAACTAATATTGATCCCATCGTATTGGTAAATACCTAAATTGGAAGTGCCAAACCAAACATTTCCATTGCTGTCTTTATATATCGTGTAAATGCCATAAGGATTGTAGCTGGCGTTTGGGTATTTTGAATAGAATTCATCTTCCATTTTATTTTTTGGAAATTGCAAATAATACAAATGCACACCGTCATATCGATAAGGTCCGCTATTATTCCATCCCATCCTAAACCATAGATCGCCAGGTTCTGATTTCCAGTTGTTCTTGCCTGAATTATTTTCTACTGTCTTCAAAGAAGTAAATTGTCGCCCATCGAACCTACTTACTCCTTCGGGTGTATCAAAAAAAATATTGCCCTTTCGATCTTCTTGAATACTCAAAATGTTATGGCTACGAAGCCCATCTTTTTTGGTAAACTGTTTCAAGATCTTACCATCAAATTGAAAAACACCGTTTCCATTACTACCAAACCAATGGTTACCTTTTTTGTCTTGATAAATAGACCCAATTCTACTATCAATTTCTGTAACCACTTCGCCTATGGACACGGAATTCTCTTGTACTTGATTAAATTCCTTACGCGCTCCTTGCCCTTTACAAAAAGTAAAAGAATATAAAATACTTAAAAGCAAAAACAATTGAACTGTTTTCAATATCATAATTTATGAGGTGAAATAGGCTGTCTAGTCCCCGGCGGAAAATCAAAAATAAATCGACGATTTAACCCTAAATGCAAAAGCCATCAATAATTGTTAACGTCATTCTCTTAATCTAAGATTATAGTCTTAGCTCTTAAAAAGATTTCATTTTATTCACTTACGTTGGCAGTTTTTATGTTTGTGCTGCACTCCTCAAATATAAGTTAATATGCAGTCCTTACATCGCTTCATTTGATCATACCTATGATGTAAAATGTCTTCACGACATGAGTGAGGACTGTATTAATGATAGAGGCAGCCATGCCTGGACAGTCTAAAAGTCCTTCAATAAATCACGTAAATTATAATGCAAAACCATGAATAAGAGTGATCAATTAAGTATTAAATTATACTTAACCCGACTTTTATAGCGCATGCACACAGGCGCTTTTTGACTCAACATTTTTCTATTATGAGTTAATTATAGAATTAGGTGAAAACCGCAATTCTTCCTTTAGGCCTATCGAATATGATTATTCTATTTCTTCGAGCCAATAGCAGGTATTGTGATCTTAGCTTTCAAAACCACCTAATTATTCACTCCCAGAACATAAAATAAGATCATCTAAGTCCTCCAAAAACCTAATTTAAATTCACAATTCACATTTCCCTTAACACCCCATAATCCCAAATGAAAACACCAACTTTTGATCAACCTTTACCCCTTTGGAATCTTCTGCTGGTTTCCATTTACCTGGCGCATTCGTGATCAATTCGATCATCTTATTATCAATAGAACTATACCCGGAGCTTGCCTTCAGTGTAACATTTGATATGGTTCCTTCTTTCGTCACTAAGAAATATAACTTCCCAGCATCAAGCTTACTCCCTTTTACTGTGGCGGTTTCCTTTTTGCTGTTTTCTATGAGGTATTCGATGAGTGCATGTTTACCACTTATATATTCAGCCTGGATTTCCGGGACAATCGTTAAGTGAGGAGTGATAGATCGAGCTGCCAATTTCCCTGTCTCATCAATCTTCTCCATATAATCAGCCCTGATCAATATATTGGCTGAGTATCCGGCTTCTTTCAGAAGTTTTACTTGACCGGCTGTCAGCACATCATCCTTTCCTGTTTCCCTGGCATCCGTTTGTCTACTGTCATCAAGAATAATCACATCTACAGATTTATACGATACCGCCCGTTCAGTCTGTCCCTTTGGAAGAAAATCAGCGATCGATATTGCCTTATCCAGCACTTCTTTTTTGACGCCTCCAAACCTGGTGCCTATATCGTAGAAGAAGAAAGGATTGGCATTGTTATTATTTCCGGCCAGCTTCTCATCCGTTACAGTGATCGTACGTAAAGATGCTTTATCCTGATCAACTCCAATTTTACCTAAAGTCTTAAAACCATAAGCTCCTAAACTAACAGTTATGATTACTGCACAAAAAATCAAAATAGTCTTTTTCATAACTCACAATTTTTGTTAAATGTATCGCGAATACGAGCTGTGATGACCATTTCAAATGTAAAATGATGTAAATCTTGTGTAAATCATCTCTAATTGAACGGGATTCAGATAGCTTTGCACTATGTATCTCAGACAATTTAAAGTAGTTTTCTCGTCATGCGCAATCCTATTGCTCTTTATCAACTTTGGTAGTGCCCAGGCTAGATATAACGAGCAACATATAGAAGTTTCGCTGAGAATGATAGGGCATCAAGTCCTGCTCAATTCTGATGATAGCACCTCTCGTGTACTTCCTATTATTTATGAGAATGATCAGTACAGAATTCAATTCGAATCTGAATTTGGTTTTAATCCGGATGAACTTGTCAATACCGTAAACCAAGTCATTAAGGATACAAAAATGACCCAGGGTTATTTTATGGAAGTGGAAGACTGTGCAACAGGTGAAGTGGTCTATAGTTTCGAAATCAACAATGTGGACGATATGAACATCATCCCTTGTACATCCAGAGATCACCCCAAATCCTCTTATAGTTTTCTGTTTACGCTGATCGAAGAAGGAACACAAAAGCCAATAACCAATGCGGCTACTTCAGATCGAAAAATTGAATCAAACGTTGTAACCGGCGAATCAAAATATACATTTATCATACTAGCATTCATACTTATGATCGGTTTGTTCTTGTTCCTTTGGAAGAAAAGAAGGTCTTCCACGGTCGATCCAAATATGATTCAATTAGGTAATTTTTATTTTGATAAACGCAATACAGAGCTTATTCTTAAAGAACGCAAAATAGAACTAACAAGCAAAGAGGCCGATTTGCTTTTGTTGCTTCATAGTGCTGTAAACGAAACAGTTGAAAGAGATGTCATACTAAATGTGGTTTGGGGAGACGAAGGTGACTATGTTGGCAGAACTGTAGATGTATTCATTTCAAAATTACGCAAGAAACTCGAAGCTGATGCGAGTGTAAAAATCGTGAATGAACGAGGAGTGGGTTATAAACTTGTTGTGGAGATTTAGCTTTAAATACTGAAATATAAAATATGAAATCTCGGTTGAAGGCATATAAAAACAACATACAAACTCCTTCATGTGGGCCTGAAGTAGAATTGCGGTAAATTTTTTCAGAATTTAAATATTAGACATAATTACAAATCTTGAAGCCATGTAGTAAAGAAAACTGTTGTTTCGTTTTTAGGCATTTATTCTATCACCAAACCCCTTCAAAGGGGATACTGTCAAATATTAAGGATCTTTATTCTATAAAACATTTTACAGGAAGTAAACAAAATTATTATTATTGATTTTCTTTACTATTTGTCTGCTGCACTTCCTTAAATAATTCATCTTCAGATATCTCCTCATTCATCAATTCGTCAAAACTTTTCCCTTTTATATCCAAAAAATATTCAGTCATCAGGAGAGATTTGATATAGTACTTTCTACCAGGACTTATACCAGAATAATATCCACTAATAAATTTTCTAACTTCATCAGAAAAGCGATAATTTTTATCTTCCCTTTTCGATAGAGTAGACGCAGCATATTCACAGTAGCCTTCAAGTTTCCATGTCGCTGTTTTCCGTGATTTTAAAAATCCAATTTTTTCTGAAATCAATTGATGACATATTTCATGCGCTAAAATATGACCCGGATTACCCTCCAATATGCTATGCTGAAATTTATTTTTCCCCTCTTCTCTCATTTTCGAAATAAATGAAAGATTTACAAAAGTATAGCCAAGTGGTTGCAGATTAAACCCTTGTGTCTTTTCAGGCTTACCTATTTTATTAGCAAATTTTTCATAGAAATCAGGACTATTACAAAGAAAGATGTCATATCTTTTATTGAAATCATACCCAAGAATTCCTTCGAGACGATTTGAGACATCATCCAGAATAATACGAAACTCCGGTATCTCAGGTTTATCAGAATACACGCGGAATTCTTTATGTGTCCAATTATAATCAAAATGCGCACCTGGGTTAATTAACATCCAGGCGTTTGAGAATTGAACCGCTACTATAACCGCTATAAAAATCAGAATGGAGAAAACACCATATTTTACCTTATTCTTCATTTTCATTCATGTGGAACAGATTCACTGATTAAACTTACATTCAGATATTGTATTTATACTTCGGTTTCATAATATAAGGATAGTCGTGCACACTTATCTATATTAAGAGCAAGCTATATTCACCGAGTTTTTTGCCCTTTAATGCCACTCGCACAACCGTAAAAATAATCAAGATAGTGCACTTCGAAATTTGATTTTTTAAAAATCTCGAAAACATTTTTTGAATTACCAAATTCTTGTGTATAAATACCCAACATCTTATAAGGTTCAGGGCTTCCTAGAAAAAGCCTCCCCAGGATAGGAATCACATTCTTTAAATAAAACATATAAAAAATATGGAGCAAATAATTTTCTGGAACTGAAACATCTATCAATGAAAATTTACCAGAGGGTTTTAGGATTCTTGATATTTCAAAGGCCAAATGCTCAAGTTGATCATCATTAAATGTTTTTAGCCCGAATCCGGATATAACATAATCTGCAGATTCATCCGCTATGGAGTTTTCAAAAACATTCTCTCTGAGCATTTCAATATTGCATTCTTTATATACCAAAATCTTTTTTTCTGCACGCTTTACCATTTCTGTGGAAAAGTCGAGTCCTATGAGTATTGATTTTTCGTCTTTATTCTTCAAAATATACTTCCAGCATTCTCCCATACCTGACATTAAATCGACAACGGTTTTCCCATTTTCGATACCCAGCTCTTCCACACATTGTCGTCTCCATCTATTACTAAATCCGAATGATGTTATGTAGTTCATCCTGGCATAGGAACTACTCATGTTATCAAATAATTTTTCAACAAATTTAGGTTCGTAGATTTCTCTCATCTTGTTCTTTAAAGTTATCCCTGCACATTATAATTTACAAGAGATTTCTTCAGCTATCATGGAAGTATTGAAACATCCTCTTATTTTGTCTCTTTGATCCTCTTATAGTAATGGACAAATCCGCAACTACCGAAAGCTCCTACACCTAAATTGTCATCATCGATCTTATGAATACTTCCAAAAATGGGCTCACTGCTAAATTGATATCTAATCGGATCATTTAAAAACTGGATCGCTTCTATTGTGTAGGATGTTTCGATAATTAGCACGCCATTTTCGAATTGCTTCATGGTACCGTCAGCGTCCAATCTTAATGTCCTTGTACATTTACACGATTCTGGAGTCTTGGTGGACCCACCTCCTCTTGCAACTAGTTGTGTCTCTATCCATTCCCATTCTCCAATAACATATTGATCCATATCAGTTTTAGTTTGACGCTCCATGTTCAAGTTGATTGTAGTCAGTACCATTAACAATTTTAAGA
>JAJCYJ010000478.1 GCA_029262975.1 Saprospiraceae bacterium | reverse complement strand
GGTTCCAGAGATCATAGTCAGTAAAGTCGAGTGACCTTTTGTCTGACTGACCGGTTATCAATTCAGGGATACAACACAAAAGAGTAATGAGAATGAAGAATTTGGATAAAAGATGCAGGTTGTTCAAGATGCTTTTCATTGATGTAATTTAAGACGTAACTGTTTGGGTGTCGGATGAATCATGAATATAGGAAATGATGAACAAATAACCAGATTTGATCCGGTCTTGGTGAATGTCTCATTCTTTTTCAAATCCTTGTACTGTTAATAAAATAGAGAAAGTCAAGAATTTCTTATCTGGGAAAAGCGGAATTATTTCTTAAAATAATTACCTTTTTCTTTTTTTCACTCAAAACATTTAACATGAACTGGACAAAGTATTCTATTGCCACATTGATTGGGGGAGTCGCCTATTTTTTCTTGGGTTGGTTAATCTTTGGTATCCTGCTCAGGAGTATGACTGCATTACCTGAAGATATAGCAGCTGTGGTGCAAATCCCTGAGGATCAATTTAAAATTAGCTACATGATCATCAGCTGTTTGATTATTGGAGCTCTTTATAGTCTTATCCTTTTGAAATGGGCAAATGTTTCCACCTTTGCCGGAGGATTCAAGACATGCGCATTGGTTGGCGTACTAATTGGTTTGTCTGTCGGCTTCAGTATGTCGTCGATGTTCAAATTGTTGACCATCGATCAAATTTTCATTAATGCTGTGGGCGAAATATTTGCAAGTGGTCTAGCTGGTGGATTGATCGGGCTTTATTTAGGTAAGAGTAAGTAACTGAAGCAATTCTGACTCTTTAAGTGTATTGGTTCGCATGCAATTTTTTATTAGGCTATGCACCATCAGTTCCATTTGAGGCTATTGGAATTGGCTATGCAGGTTGTTCGATATAGTAATTTGAAAACTAATCCTGGATAGCAGCAAGAAACAGGAAGAGCTCTTTTTTATAAAAGGTAAATTATAGGTGCTTTTTATACTTATAAGGAGTTGATTTGGCGAATGTTGTTACGACATTTGACGCTTTGAATGAGCATTTTAATTTAATATTCAATTCTTTGCGTTTCTTGCTTTAAGAAGCTGAATTACGCTATTTAATATCCCTATAAAATCCTGATTATAAATTCAATATAGGCAAGGATTTGTTTGAATTGTCATGATGGCTGTATTTAAAACTGTGCAAGATTTCAAATTGATTCCTTTTGGTATTATTCAAAACTTAATAGACTAATCTTTCTGGAGGTCGTCCATGCAGATTAAGTGTGTTTACATTAAATATTTGAGTAGGGTATAGAATCGTTATTATTGCGCCTAATATTGTGCTTAACATTTCTGTCAATAGCGTGATTAGATGGACATTCAGTTGATGTTTTTTTACTACAGGGAATAATTTATTTCAAATTATGGAATACAACAGCAAGGGATCGGCAAACTATTTAAAGTTAATCAAGAGATTGGCCAATGATCACAAGACTGAAGCCTTACGAGGTCTTTTAAAGGATTTGGACTCAATTGAGATCGCCGGTAGTTTCTTACAATTGAAATTAAAACACCAATTAACGATTCTTGGCCTGTTAGAGAAAAGCAAACTATTAGAGGTAATGCGGCATATGAAGGAGCATGAGCCGCTTTTGGAAGAAATTGTAAAGAAACTGAACTACAAAAAACTTGGAGATATCATTGAAGATATGGATAAGGATGATGCTGTAGACGTGATATCGATGTTGACTGATGAAAAGGCGCATAGGGTCCTGGAGGAATTGCCAAAAGAAGATCGGGATAAGATTACTCATTTGTTACAGTATGACAAGGAAAGTGCGGGGGGCATCATGGATCCTGTGGTGGTTTACATCAAGAAAGGATTAAGTGTCGAACAGGCCACGAATAAAATTAAAGCCTTTGTGCAAGCACACGAAGTGGAAGAATTTTATGTCATTTATATAGTTGATGAATATGGTCATTTAGTGGGAAATATTAGTCTGACACAATTGTTTCTTGCTGATAAAACGACGCTCATCAGAGAAATCATGGACCCTGACGTGATTGCGGTCAATGTGGACGTAGACCAGGAAAAAGTCGCACGATTGGCCCGGGAATACGACCTCGTCACTGTACCGGTAATAGATAAGCATTTAAAATTGGTAGGCAGGATCACCAGTGATGACATTATGGATGTATTGGAAGACGAACACCAGGAAGATTTAGGACAGATAGCTGGTACTGGACATGAAGATGTTCTGGAGACATCGGTCTTCAAGGCCAGTAAACTTCGCCTTCCGTGGTTATTACTCGGTCTGGTTGGAGGAGCTTTGGCAGCGTATGTCATGAGTGGGTATGAAAGTGCCATATCTGAACTTCCCCAGGTGGCATACTTTATTCCTGTGATTGTGGCTTTGGGTGGAAATATAGCGATACAATCTTCTTCGCTTGTGGTAAGGGGGCTTGCTACAGGTGAAATAAGAACGGTGGATCTATTCAAAAGAACTTGGAAAGAAATCCGCGTCAGCATGTTAAATGGTGTCATCTGTGCCATTTTATTGGGTTTATTAGCTTGGTGGATAACAGGACTGTATATCATGGGTATTACTTCAGGCGGAGCATTATTAATCGTTGTTTTATTAGCTGCCTTAGTAGGTACCGCAGTGCCAATTTTGCTCGTGCGTATGCAGCTGGACCCGGCTATTGCTACTGGTCCGTTCATCACAACTACCAATGACATTTTGGGTATCATTATTTACCTGGCGATCACATTTTCTGTACTGAGTGCATTTTGATAGAGCGTGCATAAAGCAGATCGGTCTCTTTCTTAGATTACCTTGTTCTGCCCTGCCCCTTATATGTTTGATTTTTAGAAATCAGCCACATAGGTGATACTAAACAAAATAAGGGATCAATGAAATTCAAACCTTTCAATAAATAGGCAGGGTTTAATAGACAGGAATTATAGCCCCGTCATGGTCGATATTTAGTCAAGAGGGATGTATATGGGATATAATCAACAGAATATCAGCACCTTATGGAGATATCATCAAGGGCTGATTAATTCAAATATTCCGTAATTGCTTCATCTAAAGGTTTAACCTTGGCAGGGTAGTGCGCGATGATATGTCCTTGTTCATCCAACAAAAACTTATTGAAATTCCATGTGACCTTAAAGTCGTCCTGGCCATTGAGTTCTTCTTTTGTCAGCCATTTATAAATATCGTGTGCATCTCGTCCTTTGACTCTGACTTTTTCACACATTGGAAAGGTAACACCATAATTGAGCGAACAAAATTTTGCTATTTTTTCTTCATTACCAGACTCTTGAGCCAGGAATTGGTTACATGGAAAACCAATAACTATGAGTTTATCTTTATAGGTCTGATACAGATTTTCAAGATCTTCATATTGATTCGTAAATCCACAGCGAGAAGCTACATTGACCACGAGTATCTTTTTACCTGTGAAATCTGCGAAGTCGATATTGTCATCAGAATTAAGCGCTCGGGCAGTGAATTGATGGATAGTATTTGGATTTGAGGCGGTTTTTGACTTTGCGGGCATAAATATGATCTTTTAATTTGTCCTTTTAAATGAATGCAAAGAAGACAATTTTGGAAGTGTTATGTTTATAAATAGTGCCTATATTATTGGCAAAGTCAATTATTGCAGAGGTGTCAGCTAATATCTGTCGGAGCGAGGAATTATGCATTGCGGGCAAAGTTGGGCAGAAAGGAGATGAATAAACGGAACTACTTTTTTTTCTTCTGTCAATCTATTGCCTAAGACCAAATAGTTCGTTTTCTTTGCAACTCGAAATGACACACCCACACACAAACGCATACCCACACCCTCCCAATGGTGATTGTAGCTTCCTCCTACGCTAAAGCTTCGGTGGACAGGCACTTGGGACCAACTTCGCAGAGAGCTGTGGAGAAAAAGAATTAAAATGGTGATTGTAGCTCAGTTGGTTAGAGCGCCGGATTGTGGTTCCGGAGGCCGCGGGTTCAAATCCCGTCTTTCACCCGAAGTTCAAACAGACCCTGCCAAATGGCAGGGTTTTTTATTTGGACTGGACGGCATGAAATGAAATTTCAATGACGGACCGGACAGATAAAAAAAGTGAACGAAGTGAGGTTTTGTTTGAGCTTTGAGGCTCACCCCTTGTGAGGATTCAGCGAAGCTAAATCCCCCTGCACAATGCTGTGCAGGGCAGGCAGTCTTTCACCCTACTGACGCAAAAAGAGAGATCCATAGAGATCTCTCTTTTTGGTCAGCATGGCTGACCCGCGGAAGTAGTGCTGATAAAATAGCGGAATGGAATGGAGATATTTTCGTCAGTACAAGAGCATGGCCGGCCCGCACGGGGTTTAGCGGAAGTGGTGCCTGCCTACCTGCGGTGAGCAGGCAGGCTGACAAGAACATTGAACGAAGTGAAGAAAGCTTCGTCAGTACTTTGCCTTCGATATGACCACTTATCATATTTACATCCTCTACTCTAAAAGCCTTAACCGCTTCTACGTTGGTCAAACTTCTAACCTTGCCAATAGATTAACCGAACACAATTCAGGCGAATCTCCCTATACTTCTCAAGGATTACCATGGATCCTTCTTTGGAGTACAACGAAGGATTCCTTTCGACTAGCTGAAGCGTTGGAATTCAAATTAAAAAACCTTTCACGAATTCGTAAAATCAAGTTCATGATAAAATATTCAGAAGGAATTCAAAATGAAGCTCTGTTGATGTCTATCGAAAACTGAACGACATGTGCTGATATCACGCTGTAGGCGTGATCGTCAGTAAGTGAGGGTCTGGTTGAGCTTCGAGGCTCCCCCTCTCGAGGATTCACTGAAAGTAAATCCCGTCTTCCACCCTACTGACGCTACTGACGCTACTGACGCTCCTTCGTCGGTCAGCACCGCGTCCCTGCGGTCGGGTCAGCACCGCGTCCCTGCGGTCGGTCAGCACCGCGTCCCTGCGGTCGGTCAGCATGGCCGGCCCGCACGGGATTAGTGGACAAGGTGCTGACAAGCGCAGCTTCGTCATCCAAGTGGCATGAAATGAATTATTGCTGAAAGTCGGATTCACTTTCCGCAATCCTAAATGTCTGAATCACAGATTACACTGATTATAAGATTTCACAGAAAATAGAGCTACTCTGATAGAAAGGCTGTGTATCATTAATTCAAGGTTTCAGAAGTTTGTTTGTCAGTTTATTGATCACCCAATTCATCCCGAATTCAATCAATGATCGTCTTATTGTACGAAGGAATTTGTGCATTTCATTCGTTGGTTTCACTTTCCAACATTCGGATGATTTGATTCATTCTTTTTTCCAACTCAGAAATTTCACGAAGTTGAATATTGATCCAATAAAAATTACGCATCAATATATTCTGGTAGGTCATATCATCATAGGCATTCAAGAGGATTTTGCTCTCCTGGCCCTCCCTTAAGAAAGAATAATCAAAACCGTATCGACGATTGGAAATATCAGGTATTATTTTAGCTTCAAAGGGCATTAATTCGGCATTTACAAAATCTCTGTGCATCTCCTGAAATTGTTTAAAATCCATTACTACGTCTTCCCATGAAATAAGCAGATGTCGTAGAGAGTCATTCTTTAGGTTTTCAATTCTTCCAGAAGCAAGCAATGAATTCAATGTGCTATTTGAAATAATGTAGTTCACATAACTTGCTAGTGGTCGTCTGATGGCTCTTTGCTCAGCAGGGATTTGTCGATCACTTATAGTACTCAAAAAAATGTCCCATTTTTCTTGAACACCTTGTTTCCAGCGAATATGTTCTTGAAGATCTGTTCTGTTTTTTTGAAACTCCTCTTTAAGGCTTATCATCGAAGTTCTTTCTGCATTTCTCGCTTTTCGATTTTCATTCCAGTTATTTACTTGAAGTGCAATCAATATCCCAACAACGACTAGCAGAATTTCTCCGATGGCATAGAGCATATACTTTTGTGCGGCACCAGTTTCAATCAATGACTTCCTGATTTTTCGTAAAAGAGTAAGCATTTAGTAAAGATAAGAAAGTAGTTCCATGTCTTTCAAAGTGGTTCCATAATAGACCCTTCTTCCACCCGATTTTCACGAAGAAGGGACAAGTTTCGAACCGCTTGTCCCTTTTCTTATTAAATATCTGATTTTTACTTGCTGGCCTTCTACTATCTTACTTTTTCTAATTCGTCCTCAATATTTTTCAATAAACCTTCAATTGTTTTTACAACACTTTTATTATCTAATTCAACAAACCAAAATCTCAGGTGTTTTAAAGTTTTTAAATAGAAATGATACTCCTGGTCATCTTTTAGTTTTTCATAGTCAATTGGGGTCTTTTCATGTATTAAACCATCAGTAGTAAAATTCACATCAGAATAGTCATTTTCCTCTCCCAACTCTCATAATTGCCTTTCCCAGACTCTTCAAACCATGTCCTCAAAATATCTATTATTCCGTGAAATTTTACCTATTACGAGATTGTCATAAAACCGTACTAATTCTTGCCGTAAATCTTTGTTGGAAATAAGAGCTAAGCCCTCTGATTCTAATGATTTGAAAACACTTCCATTGACTTGACCCATCCAACCGATGGCAGTTAATCCAAAATGAAATTTCAAAGAGTCTGAATAGGGTAAGTCAGCTTCTAAATGAGCTAATATTATTTCCATAGAGGACTTAGCCTTTTCTCCCATCTCTGAGGCCCTATTGAAATTTATTAAATCTGCTTCAAGACTTGCTTTAAAATCATTAAGCATTTCGATTTCCAGAACTTCCATTTTATTGCCTTCATTCCAATTATTAATGGAAAGTGCAATCAATATCCCAATCACCACAAGGGCTATTTCTCCAATAGCATATAGGAGATACTTTCTTGCATTACCTGAATCAATCAATGACTTTCTAATTTTCCTTAAAAAGGTCAGCATTCCTTAAAGATAATGAAGAAGAAGGAAGTCCTTCATTCCATCCATCTTAGCATTAGTTGAGCAATTGTGAGATTAAGGATACTGAGAAAATAGTTAGCATAAACCATCCGATAAATCCCTGAATGATCGCCAAATAGCGTGGCAATCCCTTTATTGGAATCTCCCCAAAACCAAGTGTTGTAAATGTATTTATAGACAGCATTAGGGCATTCAACATTTTGATGATAATATCATATGCAATTGCAATTGTAAAAGCACCTATCAATAACAAGCCTTTCCACCATCTCTTACTTGTTGGCAATTCGCTCCAGGTTCCTTGTATGATGTCTATCCTTCTCAAAAATGCAGAAGTGAGTTTAGTGCCGGACACGGCCCATTTATATAATGGAAAAGCAGTTGCAGTAAAGAATTTCGGGATCTTATTTTCATAGGATTGCATGATGTTTTTAAACTGTTCATAGCTTAACATCTCCTCTTTCTTTTCGTCCTGATAGACTTCATGGATACCGGCATCTTTACTCATATACTTCGCAAAGAATTTGTATCTGTTGATAATTCTGTTTTTACCGTGGGAGTCCCAGGAATTGGGAAAGAAGAGATAAACAAAAGCAAAAATCAGGATCACATACATTGAATAAATGATGGCATTGGCTGGTCTTGTGCCATAAGCAGAAAACACCTTTAGAAACTGGTTGATCTTTAGGGTAAAAAAGTTATCGAATGTTGGATCTAGCTTATTCAGATATTTGAGCCGTTCGGTTTCCATGTCTTTCATTTCTATGTAAACCAAATTGGCATCCTCTTTCAGATATTTAGACTGGTAGTAATCATAAAAACTTCCTAATAACCTTATTTCTTCATTAAACCATTTTGTGTTTTCAATTTTAAATGAATTGTGGAAGGCTTCCACCAAGGAATCGCTGGGATTAGCATATTTTTCGGCCCAGAGAGAATGACCTTCGTGTTCGGGATCAAACCAGGCCCAAGAACCTCTTGAAATTATTTTATTGTTTAGCTGCTTCCATTGGATAATATAGCTTGGATCCAATTTGTCAGTGTCGAACAATACAGCGTTGTTAAAGGTATTGTCTTCTATTTCCAGCGCTAATTGACCGCTTTCTTCTAAAGATAACCGGACAAAAGATTCATCAAAATTATTGCGATGTATGGTGACAGCCTCTGTCTTATTACTTCTAATCATTACAGGGGTTCTGGTATGAAAGACATTGTCCTTCATTGTTATGGCCACTATATTATCCCCATAAACGGAAAAAGCATTTCGCATATTCACTACATTAACTGTGAAAGGCATGTTCATCTTATCAAAAATCGGCTCTGACCAAATTTCATTATTCCAAAGACCAATTTGTGTTTCGCGTCGTTCCGAATCACCGTCATTAAACGCTATTTCAAGACCTCTATGAAATTTAGAGTCGGCGAGATAAAATAGATTGCCATATTCGCTCGCCAATTTATCTGCCGCTAGTAATTGGCTGGTATTGTTGCTATGAAAATATCCTTCAAAGACACAATTAATAAAATAGGCTGAAATTGATTCATCAATATCTACATCCCTTTTAAAAAGTACATTGTATATCGCACCCGCTCGTTCCGGAACATTTGGGAATTGGAAGTGAACATTGTTCAACACTATTTTCTTATCAATTACAAGCTGGTCTTTTCTTTGACCAGCTTTCGTAAAAAGACTGTCAGTCTGACTATTAAATAATATAAAAGCATCAGAAAGCTGAAAAACAGTGTCCTGTTCTTTTTCAATCAAATTGAAGAATTCCGTGTAGGAATATTCCTGGTATTCAACTTCCTGGGAATGAGATTGACGTGGAAAGAATAAAATCAGGAATATTACAAGCAGGTTTTTCATTTATGATGGAAGTCTTTGGATCTTAAAGATATGAAAGCAAGATCACATCCCTTGAAGCGGTTCCATAATAGTCCCGTCTTTCACCCTACTGACGCAACCCTGACGAGGCAAAGCCTGTCAGGGTTGGTCAGCATCGCTGACCCGCGGAAGTAGCGCTGATATGTGAGCGTAGCGAGCATCGTCAGTGCAAAAAGTGCGTAGCATGCCCCATGTTGTTTACATCCTTTACTCGAAAAAATTTGATCGATTCTATGTAGGAACATCAAGTGATATCTCACGACGCCTAAATCAACACAATAACAAAGAATCACCATCCACCGCAGGAGGAGTACCTTGGGTTCTTGTCTGGCATACTAAAAAGTCAACCTCATTGGACGCGGAGTCATTAGAAAATAAACTCAAGAACCTCTCCCGAATCCGTAAAATCAAGTTCATGCAGAAATACCATGAAGGAATTGTGGATGAAGACCTATTGAACACAATAAATAGCTGAACGAAGTGAGGTTTTGTTTGAGCTTCGAGGCTCCCCCCTTGCGAGGATTCGCCGAAAGGCAAATCCCTATGGTGTATCATATGCAGGTAGTGAAATTTCGAATCTGGTAGGGAAATGTAAAAAAATGTTGCGAAGCAACAGTCTTTCAGATGCTTCGAGGCTCCCCCCCGCGAGGATTCAGCGACTGTGTGCGCCGTAGCTTTTGAAGAAAGCGTAGGAGCAAGCTAAATCCCATCCAAGTTTTCTTTTGAGGGTTAAAAAATTATCAATGTTAGATGTTCATACTGAAATTCTAATCTTTCTGCAATATCAAATGTCTGAATCACAGATTATACGGATTCCAGGATTTCACGGAAAAAGCAACTCGTAGATATATTGGGATCACCGAAAGAAGGATTAAAGATGCTTATTTGAGCCTGCCTACCTCCGGTAGATTTGAGCAGTGGGAAGGCTGTTTATAATTAATCTGCAAAGCAATCAATATCCCAATCACTACCAAGGCTATCTCCCCAATGGCATAAAGCATATACTTCTGAGCAGAACCAGATTCAATCAAAGACTTGCGTATTTTGCGCAGAAAGTTGAACATTCCATTTTTATTTTGATTTAAATTGATCCAGCTCATTTTCGATCATCACTGATAGCTTCTTCATATTTTCTAGCCAATTATTATACCACAATGCCTGACTTGCACGGTTTAATTTTAGTGTGCTTATAATACTGTAATACTCCCGGGACCTTTTTAATTCAGAAACATCAAATGGCTTCATTTGCTTGTCCGACTGTATGTTTAATGAGAAATCCAATGAGGCAAAAAACTTTGTGAGAATGGGTAAGACGGTCACCTTGAAAAATTGCTCTTGCCTGTCATGCATAACATGGAACCATTCATAATCAAATATTTCCAATTGATGACGAATGGAGTCATTTCTTACTAAATGTCTACCATAGGATTTTAAACTTTCATATCTCGAATTCGTAACGGTGGGTCTGAACCACTTTATTGTGCGGGAAAAATGCGCTAGTAATGAATCATGATAATTTATTTCATCATTGAGATAATGCAATACAACCTGACAAGAGTTAGCAGCATAATTACTGGACTTTATTCCACTTTCTAACTGCCTTATGTTCAATTCAAGTCCTTTGTTTATATCTCTTAGTATTTCTCTCTCAAAATCCCTGACTTTCTGTTCCTCATTCCGATTATTGATACTTAAAGCAATCAACCTGCCTGCCCGCGAGGTACGGCCGAGCAGGCAGGTATCCCAATCACCACCAAAACTATTTCTCCAATGGCATACAAGACATACTTCCTGGCTGAACCCGATTCAATCAATCATCTTCGTATTTTTCTTAGAAATGTGAGCATGCTTTGTCCGCTGTAATTTTAATGAAGGTGAAAGTTAAAGATATGGAAGTGTCTGTAATCAGTGACACTAATGGAATAGAATTACAATCCTCTTAAATAACGAATTATAAAAGTCACTTTTTGATATGTTGTTTTATTAACTCAATCCCCTGCTTTGCATCGGATAATAAATCGGCATAATAATCAGCCTTAACGCTCTGCTTCCCAGCATAGTAATTAGCAGCATTTTCCCATCAACTAAAAGCTTGCGAAGATGGATCATTAATAAATTTCCAGTTTGGTCCCTGTATCATGCGTGGTTGTATAGGGATAGTACCCATGAGATCACCTCAATACTTGAGTGTTGGTCCCATTTCTTCTGCTTTTAACCCCATTGAAATACTCGTTTGATTCAGTTCCAAAAGATGGGTTCACTTTAGCTGGTAGACCTTGGTAAATTAATTGGTCAGCCAAATTACATCCCTCTCAATTCCTCCAGTAAAGCTTTATTTTTGTCCTCGATTAATTCTATCCCGTTTTTCATTTGGTTATAAAATAACTTTTTTGATCCCGCCCAAAAACTGAATTTAGGACCCAATTCTTTAACATCAGGTGCTTCCCAAATTTTTTCATGTATTGGGCCGGCATCTATAAATGATGTCTGTAGCGTATACTTACTTGTAATAGCTTGAATTGAACTTAAATAATTACCCCAACTATTATCATCTGTCCTATTCAATTTTGCGAGCGATGTATAATAATCATGTATTCTTTGTGACAGCTGATTCTCAAATAAACTAATTTCACCTGTCATTATTAAATTTTGGTATACCTGATCATTAGAAATATAATCGACTGATATATGCGGACTAAATTCTTCTTTTGCAATTTTTATGAGGGTATCTATAGTTGCAAAATCACTGGTTAATCTTGACTTAAATTCTTTTAATTCATTTTCATTAACTTCTATTTCCTTTAAGTTCCGTCTAATAGAAATGCTGTCTTTTATTAAATCTTCTATAAGAAGAGGTGTATACTGATGCAATTGATTATTTTCTTTTCTTCTTTCATTCCAATTATTAAGCATTAGGGCAATCATTATACCTATTACAACCAAAACAAT